>PIVJ01000041.1 GCA_003353955.1 Bacteroidota bacterium
GCATATTGAGCGGTATCGGACTGGATGGCGTGATTTACGGAATCTGCGAATAGCGCATATTGAGCCGTATCAGCATGAATGGCGTGATTTACGGAATCTGCGAATAGCGCATATTGAGCGGTATCAGAATGGATGGCATGATTTACGGAATCTGCCCATAGCGCATATTGAGCCGTATCAGCATGGACTGCATGATCTGCTAAGACTGCGGAATCTGCCCATAGCGCATATTGAGCCATGTCAGCATGGACTGCATGATCTGCTAAGACTGCGGAATCTGCCCATAGTGCATATTGAGCGGTATCGGACTGGATGGCGTGATTGACGGAATCTGCGAATAGGGCATATTGAGCCGTATCAGCATGGGCGGCGTGGTCTGCGAAACCTACTAATGCGAATAGCGCATATTGAGCTGTATCGGAATACATCGCATAATTTGCGGAATCTGTTAATAGCGCATATTGAGCGGTATCGGAATACATCGCATAATTTGCGGAATCTGTTAATAGCGCATATTGAGCGGTATCGGAATACATCGCATAATTTGAGAAATCTACGAATAGCGCATATTGAGCAGTATCAGAATATGTTACCTGTGTTGCGGGAGTGTTCCATCTTGTTGTATCATCAGCTGTTATTCCTCCTGCGATGGAGGCTAAAAATACAGGGTCGAGCTCTTTATCTAATTTGCTGGTCCAGTTGTCGACATCTGACTGTGTAATATTTATAAGGGGAGATGCAAGAAATAAGGGGTCCGTTTCATTGTAGTTTTCTGCGGTCTTCGCATACAGGGCATAAGGGACTCTCATCAACTGGCTAGTTCCGAATTCCACGCCATCAATACTTATTCTTATAAAATAGGGGCCGTTTGCCCAATCGATAAGGGAAAAACTACTTGGGTTTTGAGAACCAATGCTTAGGTTCACCAAGCCAAAAGCATTAGAAGTTACGGTATGTGTTTCAGTAAAAACAACAGCGCCGTCAACACTTTCCTGTAAAATGGAAATTTCCATATTCATGCTTAGGTTTACCTTAACATCTCCGTTAATATCGCGAGCGATGGCCTGGTAATTAAACCCATCACCATCTTGAGAAAAACCAGTAAGGCTGATAAAAAGACCTAGAATAAAGAAATATAGATTTTTCATAGCAATTAATTTAGGAGTATTATAGGTGTAGAAGTATTTACCTGATTTTTATGATTTTAAAAGATTTAACCTCAATTTGATTCTCAATTATTCTTAAGATATAGGTTGCGGGAGCTAAAGGACTGAATGGAATCGAGCTTTTGTTAGAAGTGATTTGATTCGATATTAGCAGACTCCCATTTATATCATACAATAAATAGTTGAGATTGTTCAAGTCATTACGTTTGATTTCTAGAGTAACGAAATCTTTGGCGGGGTTGGGATAAGCCAAGATCTCATAATTAGGTCCAGGTCCTGGAGTAACCGTTAGATTGGCCTGACAAAAACCTTGTGTAAGATACAATTCGCCTTGAGATATAGTTTCAATTACTACTTCACCAATCGAAAATGTGAGGGAGCCTTGATCGTTTTCGTGGAATCCGCCTCCGGAATTGATTACTTCAAGTTGTTGAGCATTACTTATAGAGAATTGGAGAATGCAGAATAGAAATATTTTGATTGTCTTCATAAGAAAAAATTAGTATATCATTATGACTGATATCGACTTATGTAATTAATAATCAACCCCTCATATGATGACTTGCAATGAAAGAGATAAACACAAAACAATAATTATGGGGGGTAAAGCAAGATGCATTATAGTCTTAATTCATCATAAAATCGGGTGCAAGTTAAGAACTTATAATTAGTTATCAAAATAAACATGAATAACTGCATTAATAATTATCAAAATATCAGAATAGATTTTGATAGCCTCTCTGAAGTTAATCAAGTAAGTGCATCATGTAATTGGTGTTGTAAAAGACTTTCATTATGAGGGTGTAAATAAAAAATTTCACCACTTATTATTGGTTTAACGACTATCAATCAAACGATTTTCATGTCGATTAAACTCAGCACGAATGATTATCAACAAGCATTGGAAAAAATTGAAGTTAAGTGGAAAGAAATACTACCTATATGAACCATTCAATTATGGTATATATGATAATGTACAGAAGATTATAGCGATTTACGAAAATCAAGTTTTGTACTTGGGGTTTTGGTATTTTTAGCCATATTGATTTCCTGTATGGGTTTGTATGGACTGGTAGTGTTTACGGTCGAAAGACGGCAACGTGAAATAGGTATAAGAAAAGTATTTGGTGCTAACATATTTAAAATTGGTAAGTTGGTAGTAACGGATTTCCTTAAATGGGTTGTTGTTGCCAATCCCCCTTCGATGAAAAATATCGATGAATATTTTCGATAACATCAAAGTAAAGAGTAAAAAATACAGGAAATTGACTAGGTTTACCAAAAATATAAATAATTGAAAATCAACAACTAATTTTGACGTTAGTTGGAATATAATTTCAACACCAATTGCCTAATTATTATTCAGATCAGTTTCTACAATCATTCGCCTATGGTATAAATTTAAATATCACGCCATTTATTGGAAGCTTATTGTTGTCAATCCTCATAGCATTAATTACAATTAGCTTTCAGGTAATCAAACTTAGCCGTACAAATCCGGCGATAGCACTTAAATACGAATAGTAATATCAATTTACAAATTGATTAGCAAAATATATTGTAACATTTAAGCATTATTAAACGTCTAAACTGATATATACCTATTATTTTAATTAAAATTAAATATCATATGAAGACAAAATTTTTAGCGGTATTAGTTATATTGATATCACTCGCATTTAACCAAGCACATACACAGGTAAATACAGATGAAGCTTTTATTTATGGAAAAGTGATAACCATCGATGGAGATGAATATGTAGGACCTATCAGGTGGGGAACTGAAGAAGTTTTCTGGTTTGATTTTTTCAACGCCACAAAACCAAGAAACGAATATATTCAATATTTAAGTCGGCAGGAAATTGAAGGTATGAGAGAAACCTCACAGCATTGGGCCGAACGTTGGGTTGAGCGATTTATTTCAGCAAACAATAGGGATAACTCATTTACACATACTTTTGCTTGTCAGTTCGGCGATATAAAAGCCATCGAGGTAAGGAGCAGGAACCGGGTAAGTCTTGAGTTAAAAGACGGTCAGGTAATTCGTTTAGATGATGGATCGAATGATGTAGGTGCCCGCCTTAGAATATTGGATCAGGATCTGGGGGAGGTTGAGTTTAAATGGGATCGATTGGATAGGGTTGAATTTTATCCAACACCTGAGAATCTGATAAGAAAATTTGGTGACCCGATTTATGGCACTGTGCAAACACGCTATGGTGAAATAACAGGATTTATACAATGGGATCACGACGAGAGATTATTGAGTGATAGATTAGACGGAGATACGCGCCACGAAGATTATTCAATTCCGTTTGACCAAATTGAATCAATGGAGAAACATGGCAGAGGCGTATTGTTAATCTCGAAGTTAGGAGAAGAATTGGAGCTTCATAATTCAAATGATGTGAATCGTGAAAACCGGGGAATTATTGTTAACATGCCAGGTATGGGAAGGGTAGATGTTCCTTGGGCAGAATTTGAGAAAATAGTTTTCTCAGATCCAACAATTGAGGATGTTTATTCTTACGATGATTTTGAAGGACCGGAATCACTTTCTGGTACTGTAAGCATGGTGGATGGCTCATCTGTTTCAGGGATTATTGTTTATGACCTGGATGAAACCCTTGATATTGAAATTTTAAACGGTGAGAAAGACGATATTGAATATTTGATTCCATTTAAAACCATTAAGAAAATCATTCCTAAAAATTATTATTACTCTCAAATCTCACTCAGAGATGGAGATTTATTATTGTTAGGTAAGAGTCAGGATGTAACGGATTTCAATACCGGTATTCTCGTTTTTGAATCAGAAAGCAATTATAAATATATTCCTTGGACTGAAATCGAAGAAATAGAGTTTAAGTGAGATTTACACGAACAGATTTTAAGAACCTTTTTGAGCTTAGCCGAGAAGGTTCTTTTTTTAATTTTAAATGCACTAACTTTTTTAGCATATTACAGACCTTTATCTTGTGCTTTACTTTCGTTTCAGCAATAATCCGCAATCTTTTACATGCAATCTCAGCTATAGTTATTATTTGTTTTTTGACACATTGCTCATTTCAAAAATAATTTCACCTCCATTTATAATATCCTGATGAGATAATAATATTCCTTTTAATACTTGTCCGTTTACAGTAACCTTTTTAACAAATACATTTTCCTTACTTTGATTATTTGCTTTAATAAAAAGGGTTTTACCATGATCTAAATGAATAGTCGCTTCTTTTATGAGCGGGCTTCCTAAAGCATAGTTCGGAGATCCTGGTGTAACAGGATAAAACCCTAAACTGCTAAAAATATACCAGGCACTCATTTGCCCTGCGTCATCATTTCCACACAAGCCTTCCACAGTTGATGCATACATGTTATTCATAATCATGCGTACGCGTTCTTGTGTTTTTTCCGGATGTCCAGTCCAATTGTATAAATACGGAATATGATGTCCAGGTTCATTACCATGCACATAAGTACCTATAATTCCATCACGTGTAATGTCTTCATTTTTGGCGATGTATTTTTCTTCAATTTCCGTTGTAAATAGCGAATCTAAATGTTGGCTAAAACGTTCTTTTCCTCCCATCATCTCCACCATTTTTTCAATATTCTGGGGTACATACAATCCATAGTTCCATGCGTTTCCTTCAATAAAACCCTGTCCATGAGTATCCATAGGATCAAAGTTCTTTCTAAATAGTCCATCAGCTAATTTTGGTCGCATATATCCAATTTTTGAATCGTACACATTATTGTAATATTCTGAACGTTTCATAAATTCTCCTTCAATAGAGGTATTGCCAACTTGTTTTGCCATTTGTGCAATACACCAATCGTTATAAGCATATTCTAAGGTTTTTGAAACCGAAGAATGACTCTTATCATCTGGAACATATTTATAATCTATATAATCACCCAAACCATCAAAATACCTCACATTAGCAGTGTTTACAGATGCTTGCAAGGCATGTTTATGATCAAAGTTACCTACGTTTTTTGCCATCGCATCAGCAATCACAGAAGTTGCATGATAACCAATCATGCACCAGTTTTCGTTGGCATAATGAGACCAAATCGGAAGCATCTTATGTACGCTTTCGTCATGATGTGCCAGCATCGATTTTATCATATCATTATTTCGCGCCGGCTGTGTGATATTGAATAATGGATGCAATGCTCTATACGTATCCCAAAGCGAAAAAATTGTGTAGTTTGTAAAACCATCAGAAGAATGAATGTTTTGATCTAAACCTCTGTATTGTCCATCTACATCTTCATATAAAATAGGAGATAAATTGGTGTGATACAAAGCAGTATAGAAAGTGGTTTTGTCAGCTTCATTCATTGTTTCTACTTCAATTTTAGAAAGTTCCCGCTTCCATTTATCATTGGTTTCATTTAGCGTTTTATTGAAGTCCCAATGTGGAATTTCGGATTCTAGATTTCTCAAAGCGCCAGCTGTACTTGTAGGAGAAAGTGCAAATTTGATATTGATTTTCTCGCCTTCATTGGTATTAAAATTAAAGTATGCTCTTAAGTCTTTCCCAGCCATTTCCGGGAAATTTTCAAACTGATTAAATCGCCTGTAAAAGCCATCATAAGTTTCCTTATTATATTTTTTATGGCCATAGCTTTTGAAAGCTTTTGAGAACTGCATTGCAAAAAATACTTTTTTTGTTCTTGCCCAACCTTTGGTTTGCCTGTAGCCGGTAACTAATGAATCGTTTTCCACACGAATAAAAGTCCATACATTTTTATTGTCATGATGATAGACATTATATATCATATCCAAAATGATGTGTGCATCGTCAGATTTTGGGAATGTATATTGATGAAATCCTACGCGTTCACTAGCAGTAAGTTCTGCTATGATCTTATAGCTGTCTAAATTCACTTTATAGTAGCCCGGTGATGCTTCTTCGTTTCCGTGTGAAAATGTAGAATAGAACCCGTTGTTTCCTTCTGAAGTTTTAAACGGATCAAGCACTAAATTCCCTGTAGTTGGCATCACGAGAAAATCCCCTAAATCAGCATGCCCTGTGCCACTAAGATTGGTATGAGCAAAACCTATAATTATTGAATCACTATACTGATAGCCAGCACAATACTCATAGGTTTCGGTATTGTAACTCCCATCATCATGAAACATGACTTCAAAATTGGTTTGCGGACTCAATTGTACCATGCCAAAAGGTGCTGTAGCTCCGGGAAATACATGTCCCATCTTACTGGTGCCAATAAATGGATTTACATAGTGTGTGAAGTCAGCTAAAGAATCTTTCAGCGTGACAATCTCTGAGCCTGTATTTTTACAGGAGCTTAAGATTATTAGGCTTACAAATAATACTGCATTGTTTCTCATGTACTTCATAATTCCAACTAACAGTTTAAATATGCTTTGTTTGGTATTCTGGAACGCTTAATTTTCAAATCATAACTAATTTTATTTATTGCTACGTTCTCATTTTTGGCTCTAATTGCCGGCAAAGGGTGTCCCTGAAGTTCCAACGGCAAGTTCTGCCCAAAGGATTAGAAAACCGACTAGAGTAGCTATACAGAGGGCGATTCTGTACTTTATGGCTACTTTCCTCAGAGCAAATTCACATAAGAGACCTGCGCTTAACAATAGGATGCCCATTACTACAGAATCAAGACTTGTCCAAACAACTTCGTCTGTAAATTGCATTGCGATGAATGGGATAAGCAATAGTGTCGGTACTGCCGTTAAAATGATCTTTAGCCTTTTATTTTTCATAAAGAATTTGCTCAGTAACTTTACAATAAGGATTTAGTGAAACTAAGGGTAATTGCCGGATCTTTACTTTCTACGAGCATAAAGCTAAGCGTAAATGTATCGTTCATTGTCCAGCTTACGCCTTCATGAAAACTGATGCCATCAAAGTTTACATAAGTACTAATTGTTTCACTAAAAGTAAGCGATAGATTTGCAATCCCGTATAAGCGATCCATATCAGAAGTCAGACTGGCTATACCACCGGAAAGGCTCATCGCAAATTCTTCAGAAAACTCATGTGATTTAAGTATACTCATATAAATTGACTGGTCATTACCACCCGATCGAATGCTTCCGGTGCCCAAAATGAGGCTTGGCTTCCAATTGTCTTCATTTTGTTTTATAGCCAGCAAGCGGGCATTCCAGATTATTTTTTGAGTTTTAAACGCATAGGAAATTCCCAGATTCAGCCAATCGAATGCACTATATCTTAGGCTCATTAAGCCGGTTTCTTCTTCCCCATTGGGAATATACATTGCTTGCAGTGATATCGTTTTGGCATCAGCAAGATTTCCATCAATTGTTCCTGAACAGACAGGACAATTAGGACCGCAAGATTGTGCGATTACAAAGATGTTGAAATTTAAAAAAAATGTGAGTAGAATGATCAGGCGCTTCTTCATCGTATTAATTTATTTTTAGTTAAAACATTTCATCTAAAATTTCCCATAAATCACCGGGCGCTTCATGAAAAGTGTCGTTGAAATAAAATACCATACCAACAATAAAAGCGATAAACCCTAAAACAATAAAGATTTGTACCCAGGATGTTTTCTGAATATCTTGTTTGTTTTTAACATCACAAACTTCTCCTGGACAGTATTGCGCCTTGCCTCTATAAATCCAACCATAGAATACGCATCCGATACAAATACCAAAGGCAGATTCAAAAAACAGAAATATCAAACAAATCAAACAGATGAGACCCGTTATAATACTATATGAATTAAATAGGATGATTAGCAAAAACATAATACCTGCCAACACAGTTCCGATGATCCAGGCGACTTTTTTTTGTTGAGCCCCGACATATTCAGGCGTTTGACGGCAGACAATCAAGCGCCCTATTATTAAGGAAGGTGAAAATTTAGGATTTATTAAAACACGAATTAATATGTCTGCCAGGAATATACTAACTGCATACTTCAGCAGTGAAAAATCTTCTTTAAAAATGACGGTCAGTATGGCGACTAACATCAATACAAAAAGTATTCCTGCAGCTGCTCTTATTTCTCGTTCGTTCAAAACAGCAATGTCATATCCTTCAACTTCTTCTCCGAATTTTATTATTTTACTCACTTTATTAGCTTCTTTAGATTAATATTGAATGTAAAATTTAATTAATTATGACAAATATAGTAAGAATATGTTATAGCCTGAAGCAGCAAAGGAGGAAGCAATAGTAGTTTAAGTTCTATGCCTTATTGATTAAAATTAAAAAGCCCTTCACTTCATGAAAGGCTTTTTAGGTGTAGCGAGACCGAGAATTGAACTCGGGACCTCCGGGTTATGAATCCGACGCTCTAACCAACTGAGCTACCTCGCCATTATTTGAGTTTGCAAAAATATGAAATTATTGTTTTAACAAACCCATATCTTGTATTATTTTAAAGTTTTTGTTTTCAACGCTTAAAGCTCTTAATCTTCAAATCTATAAATGAACGGCAAAAGTATTGAGACTTTAATTTATGGTATTACCTTTATGATTCATGCATTATCTTCTTATTTAACATAGGTAAAAGTGTAACAAAAAATAATTATTCATGTCTTTATATAAAAACAGCTTTGAATTGCACAATAAAGTAAAAAATACACATGAAGTATTAATTAATGCTTGTTTGGTTGGAGACCAGAAAGCACAATACAAAATCTACAAACTATATTATAAAGCTATGTATAACACTTCGTATAGAATATTGAAAAATGAGATGGACGCAGAAGATGTGATGCAAGAAGCTTTTTTAGATGCTTTTCAAAAGATTCGTCAATATGATAAATCAGCGACATTTGGTGCTTGGTTGAAAAGAATAGTAATTAATAAATCACTTGACAAATATAGAAAACAGGAAAATTATATACCCTTCGACGAGGTTCATGAAGATATTACCGACTCAGTTGAGGAAGATTACTTCGAGGTGCTTTCTATGAAAATTGATGACATAAGAAGAAGCATTGAAAGATTAACAGATTCTTATCGGATTATTCTTTCATTATATCTGCTGGAGGGTTATGATCATAAGGAAATTGCTCAAATATTAGGAATAAGTTATAACGCTTCAAGGACAAAGTATTCAAGAGCTAAGCAGCAATTATTGGTTAAAATAAAGCAATTTCAACTTTCAAAATCAGTCAATTTAAATTGATAGGAGATACAGATATGTCAATTATAGAGCAAAAGATAAATAAGAACAAAGCATTATTTGATGTTAATGATCCCATTCAAGGGCACTCTGATAGATTTCGGGCAAGGTTGAATAAAATTCATCGTAAACCAGTTAAACATCAAAAAAATTGGTTTTCTAAGCCAATGAAGATCGCCGCATCCATCATCGTACTTATGGCTGTATCATTTGCTTTTTATACATATAACAATGGAAACGTAGGTTTGTTTGCAAGTGAAACAACGGATGAGTTAACTGAAGTTGAGGATTATTATTCATCATTAACTAAACGAAAACTAGTAGAAATCGATGACTTAAGTGCCGGTGATGAAGATGCTTTTGCGCTAAAGGAAAATGCATTGAAGAATGTTGAGACCATGGATATTCAAACTACTCAGTTAAAACAAGATTACCTTGATAGCAACAAAGATACCAGGGTTTTTGGTGCAATCGTTAGCAATTACCGTCTATTGGCTTCTGCGCTGGATAAGGTAATTGAAAATTTAAATGATGTTCAAGATAAAAAAAGTGGATCAATATAAATAAATACTTATGAGAAATATTAGAGTTATAGGAACCGCATTACTAATTGCCATATTTTCATTGGCAGTTAATGCGAATGAAAAGTTTAAGACTACCTTAAAAGAAGATTTTGATATTGATAAGAATGCAACAGTTAGAATCAATAACTCTTTTGGGGATGTCCAATGTTACGTATGGGATGATACGAAAGTTGACATAGAAGTAATTATCGAAGTATGGGCAAAAGATGAAAAGGAAGCAGAAAAAATGTTTGATAAAATAACTGTTGATATCTCCGGTAATAGAGACCTGGTTGAAGAACTGACCAAAGTAAAAAATAGTAAATCGAAGAATGCGAAATTCAGTATTAATGTAAATGTTCATTTACCGGCATCTGTTCAATTAGATCTTACCAACCAATTCGGCAATACTTTTCTTGGGGCGATGAAAGGTCGAGCGGATATTACGCAACGATTCGGAACACTTCAGCTTGATGAGTTGCAAAGTGACGAAAATGAGGTTGTGGTTCAACATGGCGAATTTATTGCTGATTTTATTAATGAAGCTGAAATGACTATTCAACATTCTGAAGCAAGTATTGAAAAAGCCAACTTCCTAAATCTTGATTCGGATTTTACCGATTTAGAAATTGAAAAAGCCGGTAAAATAAACCTGACTGCAAATTTCGGTAGATTAGAAATTGAGGAAGTAAATATTCTTGAGGGTAAATCAAATGGTACCAAGGTTAAAATTGATTATCTCACAGATGTTTTACAAATTAATAGCAACTTAGGTGGAATCTCTGTCGACGAAGTAGGTCGTAATTTTTCTGAGATTGATATTGATGCTAATCATTCAAGTATTGAATTGGGGCTTAATGAGGAAAGCAATTTTAGTTTCGAAGCCAAAACACAATTTGCAGGAATGCATTATCCTTCTTTCCTTAAATTGAGTAAAGAAAAACTAGGTTTTAGTAACTATCGATATAGCGGTCAAAATGGATCCGAGAATTCTACAGCTCTGGTGAAAATAAAAACAAACTTTGGAACTATAGAAATTAATTAATAGAAATAAATTAAACAATCAACACTATGAAAACAATTACAAAAGCAGGATTAATCTTATTATTTGTTGGCATTGTCATGTCTTTGCCAGCACAAAGAAACAACAGGAGTCGTGTTAGTGGAAGTGGTAACATTGAAAAAGAAACAAGAACAGTGTCATCTTTTGATGCCTTAGATATTAGTAACGCTTTCGACGTTTATTTGACTCAAGGAAATAAAGAGTCATTGGTAATCGAGGCTGATGATAATATTCTAAAGCACATTTATACTGAGGTCGTTGCTGGTAAACTAAAAATATATACCAAAGGCAACATTCGAAGAATTAAAACGATGAAAGCTTACATCAGCTTTAAAAAGCTTGATGAAATTGAATTAAGTTGTGCCGTGGAGATTCACGGAGAAAATGCCATGAAATTTGAAGATTTAACGATTGATGCTAGTGGAGCTTCAGAAATTTATTTAAAATTGACAGCAGACAGAGTTTATTTGGATCTAAGCGGTGCTTCAGAAATTGAATTTTCAGGTAGTGCTAATGAATTAGTAGTTGATGCCTCCGGTGCGTCAGAGATTAAGGCAATTGATTTTGAGGTTGATGATTGTATACTTGAAGCTTCAGGAGCTTGTTCTGTTAAGGTATTTGCAAATAGAAACCTGGAAGTTGATGCATCCGGTGCATCAACTGTTCGATATAAAGGATCACCTTCAGTTGAAATAGATGTCTCGGGCGTATCAAGTGTAAAGAGATATTAACAATTTAGGATGGATTATTAAAAGGCGCTGATTATTCAGCGCCTTTTTTTATGGATCATTTCTTCGAAAGTTTCAATATTAATAATTGGAATATGGAGTTTATTTGCCTTTGTTAATTTAACAGGTCCCATGTTCTCTCCGGCAAGTATATAATGTGTGTTTTTTGAGATTGAACTGATGTTTTTACCACCGTTTTTTGTGACTAATTCTTTTAATTGATCACGGCTGTAATCATTAAACTTACCACTTACAACGATACTTTTTCCCTCCAGATAAGTTGTAATGTTTTCTTCAGATTGTTCCAGGATGAATCTTAAACCTCTTAATTTAAGTCGTTCAATCAGCGCTATGTTTTCTTCTTTTGAAAAGTAATCAATCACTGAATTGGCGATCTTATCTCCAATTCCGTCAGTGGAAATTAGTTCATCGTAACTTGCCATCTTAATTTTGTCAATATCTTTGAAATGCTGAGCAAGTATGTTGGCAACTGTTCCTCCCACAAATCTGATTCCGATTGCAAATAACACTTTTTCAAAAGGAATATCTTTCGATTTTTTGATACCTGAAAGAATATTTCTGGTAGTTTTGTCTTTGAAACTTACTTTACGTTGTTTCTTATCTTCTGTCGCAGGAATGATTTTTTCAATTCCCAAAAGCGTTTCATAGTTTAAGCTATATAAGTCATCAATGTTTCGCACCAATTTCTGGTCGTACAATATTTCAATTTTTCCTTCTCCCAAACTATCAATATTCATCGCTTTCCGACTAATAAAATGTTCAAGCCGGCCTTTTATCTGAGGAGGACATTGTGCATCATTAAGGCAATAATGGTTTGCCTCACCTTCGTTTCTGTATAATTCGTGCCCACATTCCGGGCAATGGGTTATATATTTTATAGGTATAGATTCTTTTTTACGTTTGGCAAGATTAGTACTCACTATCTTCGGAATAATTTCACCCCCTTTTTCAACATAAACCTGATCTCCAATTCTAATATCGATCTGTTCGATAATATCGGAATTATGCAGTGAGGCTCTCTTTACGATCGTCCCACCCAGAAGAATAGGGTGGAGGTTCGCAACCGGCGTAATTGCTCCCGTTCTACCAACCTGATAAGTGATCGAAATTAATTCAGATAATACACGTTCTGCTTTAAATTTGTATGATATTGCCCATCTGGGAGATTTAGCGGTAAAACCCAAAACCTTTTGTTGTTGTGATGAGTTTACTTTAATAACAACGCCATCAATATCAAAGGATAAGGATTTACGAGCGGTATCCCAATCATGAATGAACTCTATTATCTCATCGGTATTCTTGCAAATTGCCACATTATTTGAGATTTTGAAGCCCCACTTTTTAGCAGCCTGCAAATTGTCGTAATGATTCAGGTGTGGTAAATTGTCTCCATAAAGGAGGTATAAATAGCAATCCAATGGTCTATTTGCAACTTCGCCTGAATCTAGCATTTTTAGTGTGCCGGATGCTGCATTTCTTGGGTTCGCAAAAGCTTGTTCGCCAATCTCTAATCGTTCGGTGTTAAGATTCTCAAATCCTTGATGAGGGTAAAAAATTTCTCCTCGTATTTCAAATTCTTTTGGATACTTTCCATGAAGTTTTAACGGAATGCTTTTAATGGTCTTGACATTTGTAGTTACATCATCTCCCTGTATACCGTCGCCTCTTGTAACAGCATTGAGTAATAAACCATCCACATAAGTTAATCCGATGGCAACACCGTCATATTTTAATTCGCAAACATATTCGGGATCATCGGTTAGTATTTTTCTGATGCGTTGATCGAAATCAATAATTTCATCTTCCGAATAGGTATTTCCCAGTGACAACATTCGGTATTTATGCGTCACCTGTTTAAATTCTTTGGTAATTTCACCGCCAACTCTTTGCGTTGGTGAATCAGCTTTTTTTAGTTTGGGAAACTTAGTTTCAAGATCAATAAGTTCCTTTAATTTCACATCAAAGTCATAATCACTAATTATTGGCTGAGAGAGCACATAATAGTTGTAATTATGCTCATCGATTTTCCTAGAGAGATCCTCAATTCTGATTTTGGCTTCTTCAGTGGTCATTTAAAGTGCTTATACTTACAAACCCAAATATTTTTTTCTTGTAAAGATACGCAGACTACATGAAAAAAGCATTGAGGTTTACTCTGATTGCTAAAATATTTATTACAGAGGAAATATAACATAAAAAAAAGCCCCGGTATCCGGAGCTTATAAAATCTTGGTTTTCGGTTTTATCTTGAAACAATCTTCTTCCAATTAACTTCCCTGGGGTTAATACACATTACTGGAATTTGAGTTGTGTTGAAAATAATTTCCTCATCATAAGAACCCAGAATAAAACTTGTAAGTCCTTTAGAAGGATTTGTCATAATCATAATCAAATCAGAATTTATAGCAGTTGCATAATCCACAACTTGTTTTTCGAAACTACTTGATTTGGTAGCTTTTTGCACCTCAAATTCAATACCGTTTTCAGAGAAATGTTTAGTCACTGAATCAATTGCTTTGGTAATGTTTTCCGTGTCCAGCTGAAGGATATAGATTTTTGCATTAAAGGTACTAGAAATATATTCAGCCCATTTTGTTTTTTCCCATGGCCCGTAATCACTTGTTATTGGAAGAACGATATTCTTAAACGTACTTTCAAAAGTGCGCTTTTGAACAATGATTACCGGGCATTCTGAACTTGTAATAACTTTAAGGGCAAAACTACCGGTGAATTTCTGCATTCCAACTTTACCATGTGTACCCATGAAAACCAGGCTAGCTCCTAATTCTTTAGCTGTTTCTCCAATTGTTGTGAAAATACTTCCCTCTTTAGCGAGGGTATCAACTTCAATACCAAAACCTGCATTTATTTCTTTTGCAATGGCGGCTAGTTTTTCGCTTGCTAATTCATCTTCCTTACTTTCAGTAATATGTAATAAACTTAGTTTGTAATTAAGTAGCTTCGCAGCCTTGGCAGCCATGTTTATGGCGTTATTTCCCACTTCTGTAAAGTCAGTTGGTACTAATAACGTATTATTCATTTTTGTTTCCATGTAAGATCGAGGTTTTTGTTAAACATCTTATTAAAGCAAATATAGAAAAATTCTGTTGAAATACGTAAATATACGTTGTCAAGTCAAGTTACGAACGCATTAATTCCCTGATTTCTTGTAAATTTTGTGATTTTTTCTTTTGCCGCATTGCAATTGAACTCTTAGTGAGAAATTTATGAGTGCTTAAAAATTCAATTTGCAGTTCATACCATTGCGTAAGGTTTAACGATCGAATATCTAAAGATTTCCATTCGTATAATAGTTTGTGGGATGTCATAAAAAAATTATCGCGGCCTAAGTAATCCAGATCAGCATCGCAAATTATTTGTTCCAAAAAAGAAGAGGCATTTTGTGGAAGTTTGGTGGTTAATATCATTGAAGAAATGAGTTCTATCTCTTTTTTTGTATAGCCAAATCTGGGTAATGCTTTATTAATAATTTCTACCGATGCTTCTTCATGGCCGATATAAGTTTCCATTATTCCGGCATCATGGTACATGGCTCCTGTCTTAACTAATTCAAGCTCATATTTGGAGATCCCTTCCAGTTCAGCGATTGTAATTGCTGAATTTAAAACATCCATTGTGTGTTCAATACTGTGATATTGTAGTTGTGGACCAAGTTCCTTCTTCATCCTGTTTAGTATATGGTTTTTCGCCCCGATAAAATCCATTTCTTATTTATTAATGATACTTTATTTGTCTTCAATTACTTCAATTCCATCCCAATTCTCCGGAACACCTTTATTTATAAAGTTGGTGCATCTTGAAATGTATAATTCTGAAGCCCTGTCAAACTTATTTATGTTGTGTACCCCTTTGAATAGTTTATTAGCTTCAATAAAGTTTTGGTTTTTATATAATTGCAGTGCTTTACTAAATTTTTCTTTTGTTTTCGATTTCAATTCTTTTATTTGTGCAGGCTCGCCATCAATAATTTCGAATAAATAAACTGCTTCTTTCTTGCCTTTTACTTTTACGATATCCACAAATCTAAAATTGTAGTGGCTCGGATCATTTAATTTTATCAACGTATCTTCAGAAATTATTATTGATCCTCCGTAAATTTTGGTTAAGCCTTCAATTCTTGAAGCTAGATTCACCGCATCAGAAATAACTGTTCCATCCATTCGGCCTTCTCCACCAACAATTCCCAACATAAGGTTGCCTGTGTGAATGCCGATACCGCTATCAATCGGTGGTTTCCCAAATTGCCCCATTACCTGATTAAACTCTTGTAATTTAATACGCATTTCTATAGCAGCATTTATAGCATCTTCAGGTTGATCACTGAATATAGCCATAATAGAGTCGCCCATAAATTTATCAATAAAGCCTTTATTATTTCTGATAACAGGTTCCATATAACCCAAATAATTATTCAGAAAATCAAAGTTTTCTTTAGGTGTCATTTCTTCAGAAATGCTTGTAAATGAACGAATGTCCGTAAACAGGATAGTCATTTCCTTCTGAACTTGGTCACCCAATTGAACATCTGCAATACTATTTTTGCCTAAAAATTCAATAAATTGCCTGGGAACGAAGCGGGAATTGGCTTGATTAATTTTTGAAATATTATTAAAATAATCTTTCAGTTTCTGAGACATTTCATTAAACCCTTCTGCCAATTCACCAATTTCGTCGTTAGTACGAACGACACTAAATTGATCGAGTTCCCCTTGGCCGGTTAATTGCATATTTGCTAACAGTTCTTTAACCGGACCCACGATGCCCTCAGTCGTCCAGCGGATAAACAAAAAGATGTAAATGAATGAAGTAAAGATGCCTGTGAAAATACCACTTAACATCAAGGTGCTATCAAAGACATTTACATATCCCCAACCTAACCGTCGAGAATCATCAATGTTGTCGCTTTCAATTTTGTTAATGTATTTTCCGTAGAGAATTTCTGTATGATCCTCGCTGAAATTAGTAATGCCAGTATCAACGAGAGATGTGATGCTTATAAGAAGATAAAATATAACTATGATGAGAGGCAGCAAGGTTGTCATCCCACTCGACACCCATAAACGATTTCTGATTCGGCCTGTTTTGATCTTGAAAATTCTTTTTCTCAGCTCTTCAGCAGTAAAAATATGTTCAATATACTTGATGTGTACCCTGTGTTTTTGCCAGTAATACACGAATAATATTGTTAGTGTAGTTGCGATTAGTGAGATGAAGAAATATTGGATGTGGAACCGAGATACTGCTTCCTCAACATTTTCTTCAAATAAGATGGCATAAAAGGTATAAACTAAGCTTATGGAATAAGGAATGAGTAAAATGATACTATTAATGGTAGGTGATTTAATAAGAAACTTTTTACAATAATGATAGAGTTTCTCTTTAAGCACTTTGCCTTTTCTTTTTTTCTTGAAAAATATTTTAAAAGGTAGGTTATAGGCAAAACCGGCTAAAAAACTTAAAAGAAGTAACTTTATTAATAAGAGAAAAATTTCTGGAAGCTTGTTATTGCTTTGAGAAACTGTTGATGTATTATTAACAATAACTGGTTCTGCCCTAGAAGCTTGCCGATTCAATAGTGAATCAATTTTGTTATCAATATTCTCGGGTTGTAGTAGGGCTAGGTTAATATT
Organism: Bacteroidota bacterium; assembly: GCA_003353955.1. GTDB lineage: Bacteria > Bacteroidota > Bacteroidia > Bacteroidales. Next base: position 17,350 of record PIVJ01000041.1, read on the forward strand.
GTTAAATGTGTAATCAATATTAAGGTTTTTATTGCTATGTAAAGAAGGAAGTACCTTTGCTTGAGATTCTAAATCCACAGTTGTGGAATCGCCTTCTATTTCAGTTCCATCAGAAATGGGAATCCATTCTGGAATAGTTTTAATAAATAAAATTAATACGATTGGAAGTACCAAGAAGAAATACAATACGGTAGAAAAAAAATAAATTCTAAAGCCGTGATATTTAGGGATATTCTTGTCTCTCTTTTTCTTCATCGTTTCCTGACGGAATTAGTTTTGCATTTGTTCTCTTATTAAAAATGAATAAATTTAAACAAATTACTTTAAATTCAAACTTTCTTTTTTTAAATCAATGAGACTTTGATTTTGTGAAACAAAATTAATTAGGCGAAGTGATATTTCCCGCCCTTGGGGCGAAATAAAATAAAAATCCATCATGATAGCCCGTCCGCTTGCGGGCGGGGAGCTTCATTTTAGGCTCATTGTTGCAAGCCATAGCTATTGTGCCTGTTGCGCAACTCACCGCTAGTTGTTAACAGATATAGCAAAAACTCTTATTTAGATAACTGATATTTAGCTAAATTGTAAATAAAAATGCAAGGAAAGAAGCATTACCAAGAGAAGCTATTTTCAAGTTTTCAATTATCTTCCCGAGTTC
>PIVJ01000526.1 GCA_003353955.1 Bacteroidota bacterium
CTGACCTTCTTATAAAGGCTAACGCTGATGTTAATTCTAAAACTTTGAAAGGGGGTACTCCCCTTCATGTTGCAGCTCAACACGGAAAAGTGGAAGTCGCTGACCTTCTTATAAAGGCTCACGCTGATGTTAATGCTAGAAAAAAAAACAACTGCACTCCCCTTCATTTTGTAGCTCAATACGGAAAAGTGGAAGTCGCTGACCTTCTTATAAAGGCTCACGCTGATGTTAATGCTAGAGAAGAAGACAACTGGACTCCCCTTCATTTTGCAGCTCAAGAAGGAAAAGAGGAAGTCGCTGACATTCTTATAAAGGCTCACGCTGATGTTAATGCTAAAACTTTGAAAGGGGGTACTCCCCTTCATGTTGCAGCTCAATTCGGAAAAGAGGAAGTCGCTGACCTTCTTATAAAGGCTCACGCTGATGTTAATGCTAGACAAAAAAACAACTGGACTCCCCTTCATGTTTCAGCTCAATACGGAAAAGAGGAAGTCGCTGACATTCTTATAAAGGCTAACGCTGATGTTAATGCTAGGTTAAATAACAATGCTACTCCCCTTCATGTTTCAGCTCAACACGGAAAAGTGGAAGTCGCTGACCTTCTTATAAAGGCTAACGCTGATGTTAATGCTAGACAAAAAAACAACTGGACTCCCCTTCATGTTTCAGCTCAATACGGAAAAGAGGAACTCGCTGACCTTCTTATAAAGGCTAACGCTGATGTTAATTCTAGGTTAAATAACAATGCTACTCCCCTTCATGTTGCAGCTCAAGAAGGAAAAGAGGAAGTCGCTGACCTTCTTATAAAGGCTAACGCTGATGTTAATGCTAGACAAAAAAACAACTGGACTCCCCTTCATTTTGCAGCTCAAGAAGGAAAAGAGGAAGTCGCTGATCTTCTTATAAAGGCTAACGCTGATGTCAATATTTTAAATAAAAAAGGCTACAATCCTCTTCGCGTAGCTCGAGCTTGCAAGAAAAGAAATAAAGAGATGGAAAAATTACTCATGGATGC
>PIVJ01000042.1 GCA_003353955.1 Bacteroidota bacterium
CACCTAAGATACTGAACCCCAGGCTATAAAATATATTTATATATTGTATGTTATTGACATTCTATTGTTTATAACTATGGGTCTGTAGTTGATCTCAACCCTTGATTCGCATATATTCCTGATAATTATAAAATTGAATACAAACCAGATGATGTGATTTTAAATTCAGAATTTGGTGAATTCTGTGTTAATGTGAGAATAGAAGATGATAAAGTGATTTATACCAGAGACCGAAGGATGAATAAAGGAGTTTTCCCAGCTGAAGAATATGAAGCGTTTATTGATTTTTATAAGAAAATGGTGAAAGCAGATAAGATGAAATTTGTTTTGGTTAAGAATCTTTAAGATTGAACTGAGAATGAACCCGTCGAATCAATCTGTAATCTTTGCAGATTCGTTAAAATAATTTTGTCTATTACGCCTGGAAAACAAATATGCTGTACTTAAAATACCAAGTGCAGTAGTTAAGGGAGAATTTAACTTTTCATTGAATCCAAGACACAAAGACTTCAAGAGAATAAAGATAATTAATACTGAAGCACTTCCTTTTGATTCAAGATGTTTTGGTGTTTAAATATATTTTTGAATGATATTAAGGTGCAAATATTGAAAAAAATCGAGTAGGTAAAGGGGAACTCCACCCCTAAACCTCTCTCAGAACCGTACATTAACCTTTAAATCGAATCCATTTCCACAAATCTCGGTACGATGCTTTTTTACCGTACATCAGAATTCCGGTACGGTATATTCTTCCGGCCATCCAGGTGGTAAATAAAAAACCGACTACTAATAATCCCATAGAAAGGGCTAATTCGTAATAGGGTACACCAAATGGAATACGTGTCATCATGATGATGGGCGAGGTGAGTGGAATGATAGAAAACCAAAATGCCACCGGTCCGTCAGGATTTCTGATGATAAATTGTGCCATAACCATTGCCAAAATGAGGGGTAGCGTGATGGGCAGCATAAATTGTTGGGTGTCCACTTCACTATCGACGGCAGAACCCACTGCTGCAAATAAAGCGGCATAAAGCAGAAATCCCGTTAGAAAAAAGAAAAGAAAAGAGAAAATAATTACACCAAAATTAACAGATGAAATAGCTTCGAAGATTACTGCAACACCACTATCGTCATCCGTTACTTGTGGTATTGTGGCCCCGGGGACCAACTGATTGTTACCCATCAGTGCTTCACTTTGGCTGGGGATTTTGTCTTGAAATACGATTTGAAATATCCCTGTAATGGTAAATGTAAGCACGATCCAAAGCGTTAATTGCGTTAATCCAACCAAACCAATTCCTACAATTTTTCCCATCATGAGCTGGAAGGGTTTAACAGAAGAAATAATTACTTCCACAATGCGGCTGGTTTTTTCTTCGACTACGCCCCGCATTACCTGAGCACCAAAGAAGAAAATAAAGAAATATATGAGTATGCCAGAAAAAATACCCACAGCCATTGCTACTTCTGTAAAAGTTTTTTGTTCAGCTTCACCCTCATTTAATTTGAAGGTTGAGAGGTTAATTGAAGTCTTGATGGATTCGGGTATGTCCATTGCAATTTCCCGATCCGTTTCGTTTAAATTCAATTTATTGATTTGTAGCAGCAGTTTTTGTTCTTCCAGCTCCTTACTCATCTGGCGGCGGATATAACTTTTTATATCAATGTTTGGTTGTTTCTCTGAATAAAGGATAGCGGAAGTAGGTAAGGCTACTTCTGTTTTAGGAATGTAAAGCAAGGCGTAATCGCCGGTATTTTTAAAATTATCCTTGGCAGTGTTCAGATCTGTATATAGGTGATGAAATGTTAGATAATCATCATTCTGGAATTTTTCAAAGAAAATTCCGGTTTCGTCAAGAACTGCTATTTTACGTTCCTTGTTGTTGGACATGCTTGCTAAAAAAACCGGGACGATCATAATGGCTGCCATTAAAATTGGACCCAATAAGGTCATGACAATAAAGGATTTCTTCCGAACCCTTGTCAAATATTCGCGTTGTATGATCAGCTTAATCTTTTTCATAAAATGTTATTCTATTTTGAGGTATTGGCTTCCGCTACTCTTTTGATGAAAATATCATTCATGCTGGGAATGATTTCGTTGAAGGAGTGAATGTTGATATGGGGTAGTAATGATGATATCAATTCATTTTGGCCACCATCATTAGTTTTAATTACTGCCCTGCTCAGCCCATTTTCACTGTTGTTTTCTAATAGTTCAAACCCATTATTTACGATAGATGGAAGCAAGGCTTTCGAGCCTGAATAAGTTACTGAATAGGTATTGGACTTATATTGATTTTTAATATCGTGTACTTGCCCTTCCAGGATTTTCTCAGCATTATTGAGTAAAGCGATGTGATCACAAAGTTCTTCAACCGAGGCCATATTATGGGTGGAAAAGATTATGGTCGTTCCATTATCTCTCAACTTTAAAATTTCTTCTTTCAGCAGATTGACGTTTATTGGGTCGAAGCCGCTGAAGGGTTCATCAAAAATCAACAATTCCGGATCATGGAGGATGCTCACAATGAATTGGATCTTTTGCTGCATTCCTTTAGAGAGCTCTTCAATCTTACGGTTCCACCAGGTATCGATGTCAAACTTCTCAAACCAGTATTTAAGTTTTTTTATAGCATCAGATCGGCTGATACCTTTTAGCTGGGCTAGATAAATCGCTTGATCGCCCACCTTCATTTTTTTATATAAACCACGCTCCTCCGGTAAATAGCCAATATTAGAAATATGATCCGGATGCAACTTCTTTCCATTAAATAAAAGTGTGCCTTCATCGGGAGCGATAATCTGATTGATGATTCGGATTAAGGTAGTTTTACCTGCACCGTTGGGTCCAAGCAGCCCGAATATACTCTCTTTGGGAATATCGATACTAACCGATTTCAGTGCCGTATGATTTGAGAAATGTTTTGTTACATTTTCTGCGGTGAATAAACTCATTTTTTAAAAAATTAGACGTATAAATTTAAGCTATAAACATAGCCTAATTAGAATCTTGAAATTATATTATTTAATGCGAATTATTAATATCCTTCAAAATATTCCTTCATCCGACTAAAGAAACTTTTATCCTTGCTGCTAGGATTGGGAATGAAGTTTCTCGAGTTGGCCAATTTTTCCATTATCGCCTTTTCTTCCTTAGTTAGCTCCTTAGGCGTCCAAACATTAATGTTGACCAATTGATCACCTTTCCTATAAGAATTAATGTCAGGGAGGCCTTTTCCTTTTAATCTTAATATTCTTCCGGCTTGCGTACCGGGGCTTATTTTTACACGAGCCATTCCTTCTATGGTTGGTATCTCAATTGTGGCTCCAAGTGTGGCTTCTGGAATGCTTATGTATTTGTCGTAAATAATGTTGGACCCATCTCTTTGTAGTTCGGCGTGTGGGATTTCTTCGATCAACACAATTAAATCACCAGATATACCACTTCTGGCTCCGGCATTTCCTTTTCCACTAACCGAAAGTTGCATTCCTTCAGTTACTCCTGGTGGCAATTTTATTTTAATTACATCTTCACCTTTAATAATTCCGTTGCCAGCGCATACATGACATTTATTCTTGATAATTTGACCTTCGCCACCACAATGCGGACATGCAGATGATGTTTGCATCTGACCCAAAAAGGTGTTTGTAATACGGGTAACTTGTCCGGAGCCTCTGCAAGTTGAACAGCTTGAATATGAGGCACCGCCTTCAGCCCCAGAACCACTACAAGTTTTACAATCAATATATTTGTTAACCTTTATGGTTTTTTCTATTCCTGTTGCAACTTCTTCGAGTGTGAGTTTAACTTTAACCCTCAGGTTTGATCCTTTATTTACCCTCCTGCGTTGGCCGCCGCTGCTAAATCCACCGAAATCACCACCAAAGGCACTGCCAAAAATATCTCCGAAATTACTAAATATATCATCCATCGACATTCCACCACCGCTAAATCCACCTCCACTAGCTGCACTACCTACACCCGCATGCCCAAAACGATCGTAACGACTTTTTTTATCAGCATGGCTTAATACTTCGTATGCTTCGGCAGCTTCTTTGAACTTATCTTCAGCTGTAGAATCACCAGGGTTCTTATCCGGATGGAATTTAATCGCTTTTTGTCGGTAAGCTTTTTTTATTTCAGCTTCCGTAGCATCTTTTGATACTTCCAGTATTTCGTAATAATCTCTTTTCGACATTAACTCAGAATTCTAATCGTTAAAAATAATTAATTTTAGCTTCCCACCACTACTTTGGCGTATCTGATCACTTTATCACCCAATAAATATCCTTGCTCGATTTCATCAATTATTTTGCCTTTCATATTTTTTGAAGGAGCTGGTGCTTTTGTAATTGCCTCATGAAAATCAGTATCAAATTCTTCACCAATTGATTTCATGGCTTCCAAACCTTTAGCCTTTAACATAGATTTAAGTTTGTTATGAATAAGACTGATTCCTTCCAATAGGTTTTCTTTGTTGTCGTTTCCACCAAAGGCTTTTAATGCGCGATCGAAATCATCAAGTATGGGTAATAATTGAATAATAATTCCTTCAGAGGCAGTAGTGGTTAGCTCAATTTTTTCCTTGAAAGTTCTTTTCCTGAAATTGTCAAACTCAGAAAATAGACGTAGAAACTTATCGTTTAACTCAGCATGTATGATTTTTAATTCTTCCAGTTCGTTACTTTCCTTTTTAGCTTTACGCGGCTTTTTCTTTTTAAGCTCTTCTTTGGGTTCTTCAGAAGTAGTATCTATATCTTCAGCAGCGGAATGATCCTTTTCTACCTTACCCTCTTTGTTGTTTTCACTCGTAGGCTGTTCTTCCTTAAGTTCTTTCTTTTTATTTTTTGATTCTTTTACCATTAGCTGTTTAAATTGAATATGCGGATATTAATTATTAGTATTGGTTTTGAGCATAGCAAATTATTTGCCAAGTATTTTAATTAAGACAATCTGTCATAAATTATTGAGGAATTAATAGGGCTTGTAGTTAATCCAAGTTCTTTATTTTTTAGTCAATTCGTTTTATTTGAGCCCCGAGATTTTGTAAGCGAACATCTATATTTTGATAACCTCGATCGATCTGTTCAATGTTTTCAATAACGCTGGTGCCTTCGGCAGATAAAGCAGCAATGAGTAACGCAACTCCGGCACGAATATCAGGGGAAGTCATTGAAATTCCGCGAAGTGGATAAGCTCTATTTAATCCAATTACAGTGGCACGATGTGGGTCGCATAAAATGATTCTTGCCCCCATATCGATAAGCTTATCAACGAAAAATAATCGGCTTTCAAACATTTTCTGATGGATCAAAACACTACCTTTTGCTTGCGTAGCTACAACCAACATGATACTAATTAAATCAGGCGTAAATCCGGGCCAGGGGGCATCAGCAATGGTCATAATTGAACCATCGATAAATGTTTCAATTTCGTATTCATTTTGCTCTGGAATAAAGATATCGTTTCCACGTTTTTCAATTTTAATGCCCATTCGTTTGAACATCTCTGGAATAATTCCAAGCGCTTCATAATCTATATCTTTAATAGTCAGTTCCGATCGGGTCATTGCAGCCATTCCTATAAAACTTCCTACTTCAATCATATCGGCCATCAGGGTATGATCGCAAGCATTTAAGGTGTCCACGCCTTCGATGGTCAATAAGTTTGATCCTACTCCCTGGATTTTCGAACCCATACGAATAAGCATATTACTTAACTGTGACAGATAGGGTTCGCAAGCTGCATTAAATATAGTTGTTTTTCCTTTCGCTAAACAAGCAGCCATAAGAATATTTGCAGTTCCGGTTACCGATGCCTCATCGAGTAACATATATTTCCCTTGAAGTTTCTTCGATTCAATTCGATAAAACTGCTCTCCTGCTTCGTAGGAGAATTTAGCACCCAATTGTTGTAAGCCAAAAAAGTGGGTGTCAAGTCTTCGGCGTCCAATTTTATCACCTCCAGGTTGAGGAATGTATCCTTTGCCAAATCTGGCAACCAATGGCCCGAGTATCATAATTGAACCTCTTAGGCTTGTAGCTTTAATTTTATATTCCTCAGATTTTAAAAGTTCAAGATTTATATGTTTTGCTTCAAATGAAAAAGATCCATTACCTAAATTATCAACCTCAACTCCTAAATATTTCAGCAGTTCAATAAGTTTGTTTACATCCCTGATGTCTGGAATGTTGTGAATGGTGATTTTTTCGGGGGTGAGTAGGGTGGCACATAAAACCTGTAATGCCTCATTTTTGGCACCCTGAGGAGTGATGGCTCCTTTAAGTTTATTACCGCCAATAATCTCAAATGAACTCACAGCTTTGGTCTTTTAGTGAGGATTATTTTTATGTCTTTTATAACTTCCACCAGCGTGTCCGTCTTTGTGTTTTCGGGGAACAAACTTTTTCTTTTTAACACGAGCAACTACATCAGCGGTACTAATTAACCGAGTATTTTCAGGAAGTTTTAACTCACCATCTGATAATTTCTCAAGGTGTTGAAGAATGAGTTCGTCATTTACAGAGTCTCTATTCCAGTTCAAGTATGATTTTTTCAGATGATTCGCAATGGTTTTGATAAAGGCATCTTTTTCTTTGCCATCCTCATAGGCGATTGCCTTTTCAATAATCTTCTCCAGGGTTTTTCCGTAATGTCTATATTTAATATTGTTGTCCTGATATGGAACTCTTTCAGGTTTGGCTTCTAATAAGTTCTTGTTTGGTACCGGAAATGGGCAATCAACATCAAGTTTAAAATCAGCAATGATATGGAGGTGATCCCATAATTTTTGAGTGTAATCTAACGTTCCTTTAACCTGAGAATTCATTTGAGCCATTACCCTGACAATTAAATTAGCTGCCTGAGTGCGTTTGCTTCGATCTTCAATAGTAATGGTATATTCAATCATTTTTTGAACATTTCTTCCGTATTCGGAAATAACCAATTGGTTTCGTGTAGTATTATAATCTATCATAATGTCTTGTCGTATAAGTAGAATCGGTTTCTTAGATTTAATTAAAATGCGCTCGTAAAGGTAATATTCTCAATTAGGGATATCTTTTAATTCACATGGGTAATATCGATGCAAATATACAATATTTTATTTTAATGTAATTTAATTAGAGATGTTTTAAATTTCAGTAGTTTGCTCTTTCCTTATTATTAGTGAAATGATAACTTATACCTATAGAAAAGATATTATATTTTGAATTTGAGATATAATTGTTTCCAAGATATTCTGAATCATATATTTCGCTAAAGGATTTAGCGAAATTAAAGATTACACCAAATTCTTTGTTTACTACATATTCAATTTCTGAATCCATTGCCAATAGTAGATTATTGAATCCCTCACTGCTTTTATCTTTTATAGTGGAAATTATTCCTGCCGAGTATATTGAGGTGAATTTTTCAGAATAGGTAAGAATAGATGCAGAAATTCCCAATTTAATCTTAAGTTTATTTTGTAAAACAGAATAACCTAAACGAATAGGTATTGTTGTATATAAAATTTTCGTTTCTCCAATTCTGGAATCATTATTTAAAGATTGTCCGGAGTTCCAAACCGGATTATCTGATTCAGGTATTATAAGATTTCCATTTTCATCCCGTTCAAAAAGAGTTCCAACCATTAAATTGTATGTATCTCCTGCAAGTTCCCCAACATAGATTCCCCATTCTGCTAGTGGGTTAAATGCGGGAGTCTGAACATCTATATTTCGTTTAAAATTTGTTACATTTAAGGTTATTCCTGATTCTATGAAGAAAACATTTTTGAGTTTAAAAATTACGTTCCCTCCAATATTTCCTCCAATACTTTCTTTGTATGTTTCAATATAGCTTGGGTCAGTAAATGTTGCATAATAACCAGTATTTTCAGGTAATTGTATGTTTGCAGGTTCGCTTGTAATATCTTTTATAAATGGGTAATTTATTGATCCTTTCACATTAAATGAAACTGTTTGCGCAGAAAGAATATTGCTTGGAAGAAAACAACTTAAAAGTATAATAATTAATTTATTCATGATATAATATTAAAAGCGAAGTGTTTAAATCTATTAACTGACCAAAAGAATCTGAAATTAGTAGAAGGCTGATTTTGATTGTTTATAGTAAATAAATACGTATGCAAGGTAAGTTTTTTTTATAATATCTTTAGTTTGGCAAATTTTAACAAAAGCTGTTTTTGTCCTATGCCGACAAAAAATACCGTTGCTTTTTTATTAGACCCTTCTCCTTCAAGATTAATAACTTTTCCTTTACCGAATTTAGCGTGCTCTACCTGCATTCCTGTTTGCAACTCATCAAGCTTGGATGCATCGAAAGCAGGATCAACAGTAGCACTATTTGTGGTGATTCTTTTTAGGTTCTTTTTGTGCAATCCACTTAAAATCTGACTTGCCTGTTTCTTTTGTGTGTCGTCGTCAAAACCTATTTTAGTTCCAAGAACAGATCCTTTCCTAGGGAAATCAATAAAGTCTTCATCTATTTCTTCAATAAAACGGCTGGGCTCACAAAAAGTTAAATTACCCCATTTATATCTGTTTTCTGCATAGGACAAAAAAAGTTGCCGCTCTGACCGGGTAAGTGCAACATAAAAGAGTCGTCGTTCTTCCTCTAAATCTACCCGAGAACTTAACGATTGGATTGAAGGAAATAAGTTTTCTTCCATTCCAACAACAAAAACACAAGGAAACTCAAGGCCTTTGGCAGCATGGATGGTCATCAGTGAAACATAATCTGTTCCAGCTTTATCCTTTGTATCTGCATCAGTTAACAACGCAACATCCTGCATAAATTCATCCAACGTTCGCATGGTGTCTCCACCCCTTTCTGCTAACATTTCAGGGGAGGCTTCACTAATTGAAAATTCTTTAATTGCGTTCAATAGTTCTTCAATGTTTTCATGACGGCTGATTCCTTCCGGTGATTTATCCTGATATAAACCACTTAAAATTCCTGAGGAATTCGCGATTAATTTGGCTAAATCAAAAGCATTTTTTTTATCCAGCTGAACAACATAACTTTTTATCATCGTAACAAAGTCGTTGATACGACCTTGGGTGCCTGCATTAATGGATAATCTGTATATTGATGGGTTTTCCAAAATTTCCCAAAAACTTTTTTTGGCTTCAGCGGCAGTTACCGTAATTTTCTCGAGGGTGGTTTTTCCTATTCCCCTGGCGGGATAATTAATAATTCTGAATAGTGCTTCTTCATCTTTATTGTTTATAACCAAACGAAAGTAAGCCAGCACATCTTTAATTTCTTTTCTTTTATAAAATGATAAGCCTCCAAAAATACGATACGGAACATTTAATTTTCTGAGTGCTTCTTCCATCGATCGTGATTGCGCATTTGTACGATAAAGGATAGCAAAAGCAGCATTTGGAAGTTGATGGTTCATTTTATTCTCAAAAATGGCATTGGCTACTAAATTCCCTTCTTCATTATCTGTTGTAGCGCGAAGCAATTTTATTAGGTCACCTTCCTTATTTTTAGTCCACACCTCTTTTCTAACCTGATCTTTATTGTTGGCGATAACACTGTTGGAAGCATTTACAATGGTTTGGGTTGATCGATAATTTTGCTCTAGTTTGTAGGTGGTATGATCGGGATAGTCAGATTTGAAATTTAAAATGTTTTGAATATTTGCACCGCGAAAGGCGTAAATGCTTTGCGCATCATCGCCAACTACACAAATGTTTTCGTTGTTGGCAGCTAATTTTTTTACGATCAGGTATTGTGCATAATTGGTATCCTGATATTCATCAACTAAAATGTACTGAAATTTTTGTTGGTATTTGTAAAGCACATCTTCAAAATCACGAAACAGGGTATTGGTATAAAACAGCAAATCATCAAAATCCATGGCGTCTGCTTTTTTGAGACGACCGTTGTAGATCGTATAAAGTTTACCAATTAATGGCTTTCCTGCCATCTTATCAGAATTCTGAATTTCAAAATTCTCTGCATACTCAGCCGGAGATATTAGATTTATTTTGGCACCTGAAATTCGGTTTAAGACATAATTTGCAGCATAAATTTTATCATCCAGGTTCTGTTCCTTAATTATTGCCTTGATAAGACGTTTGGTGTCATCAGCATCATAAATGGTATAATTGGATGGATAGCCTAATCGGTGACCTTCAATTCTTAATATTCTGGCGAAGATCGAATGAAATGTTCCCATCCAAACATTCATTGCCTCTTTGCCTCCCACTAGTTTAACAATCCGTTCTTTCATTTCGCGGGCCGCTTTGTTGGTAAAGGTGAGTGCCAATATATTAAAGGGATCTATACCGTTTTGCAAGAGGTAGGCTACCTTAAATGTAAGCACACGGGTTTTTCCTGATCCTGCTCCGGCAATAATCATAACGGCGCCATCTTTATGTTTAACAGCTTGTTGCTGTTCTGGGTTTAATGCTGAGAATATATCTTTCAATGGAATAAAATTAGTGTGCCAAAATTAACAGAAAAGATTGGAAATTAGAAGATATTTTATTTCCTTTTTATTCCACCAAAAAAGAAGGCTCAGGCATTTCGCCTGCAATTATATAATTTATTTCCGGCTACATCCTTTTTTTGAGTTTGACAGTTTTAAGGGTAAAAACGAGGTTTCAAAATCTGTAGACCCTCATTTACAGAGTATTCATTTTTGTTTTTGAAAAAAATGGTAGTGCGAAAATGATTTAGATCTCTATTCTTTCTTATTATCTTTGTGAGATGGCATTTTAAAGAACAGAAAAGAAAAAATTCGGAACCTATTTACGAATAGTTGAATCCTACAAGTTAGCAGGCAGACCTAAACATAGAACCATCCATTCGCTTGGAAAAGCTGAGGACTATCCACCTCATCAGTTAGAGAACATTGCCAAAAAACTCCTTGAACTGGCAGGGATGAACATGGGCGAGATCATTGTAAATTCTTTTCATGAAACCAACTGGCTCAACTATGATTATGCACTGGTTATTTTAAAAAAATGTGGAAGATGTTCCAGATGGACGTTTTTGTCAACATGGCCAATAGCAGAGCTAGCATTATTAAAAAATGTATCTTTACTATTATAGATACACAATAAATAAAATGACCACAAAAACTCAGACTTTTCATTGTATTGCTATTCAGCCTATTAATAGTTTTTACTACAATGGAGATAATCAATATATACACAATACAGGTGTGGATAGCTAATAGTTGGTGGCAATTAAAACAAACTCAAAATGAGAAATCCCCAAATAAATGTACTTATTACTATTTTCTTCCTAATTTCTATCAGTTCCTTCTGTCAACAACAGATAAGTTTATCTGATAAATTCCAAAATAAGAAAATAAAGGCAGTGAATCGTATAATATCGTTGTACGGAGACCAACTAGATGCTGTAGAAATGAATGCAGAGAATAGTGATGGGATTGGAATAATAGAAGATGTAGAATTTGATAAAGGTATTATTGAAGTTATACTTTTAGGTGAGAACAATCCGGGTAAAAGTTTTATTGGAATAGCCTTTAATATTCAAAATGACACAACTTATGAAGTTATATATTTCCGACCATTCAACTTTGTTGCGAAAGAACAAATAAGAAAAGACCATATGGTTCAATACATATTTCATCCTGAATTTACTTGGCATAAACTAAGAGAAGAAAGAACTGGAGAATTTGAGGACGAAATTGCAACTCCTCCAAATCCTGACGATTGGTTCAAGGTAATTATCGACATAAATGAAGAAAAGGTAAAAGTATATGTAAATGAATTATCCGAACCTGTTTTGATTGTTGATAGATTAACTTCAACAAAATCGGAAAAAATAGGAATTTGGACGGGGTACGGCTCCTCGGGACGATTTAGGAATTTGATTTTAAGAGAGGAATAAACTGCTACCAACAAAAGCGTATAGTGCATGCCCGGAAAGCTTTCAAAACAACATTGAAAAGTAAAATCAAAATCAGGAAACAAAACTTAAATTTGAAGTAAAAACGGCACGCACCATCGCCTAACCGTAGGTGAACAATGAACATTCTGCAAACAAACTGTTATAGAAAAAGTAGATGAAATCAACAGAAATACAACATAACGTACAGAGCTTAATTTAAAATTTGTCAAAAAAAGAATTTATCTATGATTTGTTGATTGCCTACGGGATTTCAAAGACCTCTGTAACTCGACTTAAAAATGGAGACTACAACTTATCTAAAGTTGAAGGAGAGATCCTTTACAAAAAGAAAATAAAAAGGGGATGCCACCCCCTATAATAATTATCTGGTATTTAATCTTTAAACTCAACTGTTGATTGCCGTTCCCGATTGACAATTAGTTTGGTTACATCAGGTCTTGAGTAATGACCTGCCGGATCAAAATTTTGTCGTTCTTCCCGCACTCTTTTATGACTAATTACTGCCGTGAATAAACCTTCCTTTTCAACCTGAGGTTTTATTATCCATTCTCCATCTGGACCAGCCAGACAGCTTCCGCCATTCGCCAAAAAATCGTCGCTGTTCTCCAATATTAATTGAGCATTTGGAATATTATTTCTAATGTCTGATTTGCGCATCAAACCACTTACCGATATTACGTATGACCGGCCTTCCTTAGCCATAAATCTAGTGATGTCGTGGGTATTGTGATATCCCCCAGGCCAGATAGCTATATGTAAATCTTCACCCATTCCATATAATGCAGTTCTGGGTAAAGGCATCCAGTTTTCCCAGCAATTCAGTCCGCCGACTGTAAATTTTCCTAAGGGATGAACTTGTAAACCATTTCCATCACCGGGAGACCAAACCAATCGTTCATCATAGGTTGGCATTAACTTTCGATGAACAGATTTAATTTCTCCATTGGGATTTATATAAACAAGTGAAGCGTACAAACTGTGACCACCACGGTTTAGTGCTCTTTCTATGATTCCTGTGATGACTGCTACTTTTTTATCCATAGCAATTTTACAAATGGATTGTAGGTCTCCCGACTCAATTTGTACAGCCTGATCCAAATACAGAGCATAAAATTCTTTTTGAATTGGAGAATTAAATTGTGCACTATTGGTTCGTTCAGCCCAGAATGGGTAACCCGGAATTAAAGCTTCGCCAAAGCTTACTAATTGACATCTTTCTTCTGCAGCTTTTTCAATATATTCGATAATTTTAATAATCGTTTTTTTCCGATCTAGCCAAATTGGGGCAATTTGCGCCAGGCCTACTTTTAATTCGTCTTTATTCATTTACACTAAGCTTTAATTTTTTATTTTTCGTTTGGATGCTTTCGTTTGATTTATATCAGGATTTATTAAAGGAGTTACCAAATCTTGCCTTGTTTTTTCAATGATGGCTCCGTTCCCATCCTGGTTTATGATAGCGAATCCTTCGTGTTTTTTGGAGGTTTTAATTAAATCTCCTTCATATTTTAAATTATATAATCCACCCCAGATCCACTTTTTCTCATTAACATAAGTAAGAAATAGAATAATTGACTTTTTCATGGCTGTAGATTTTAATGAGTTAAGAGGAACCGCTTATCAAATTTACTAAAAAGTACATACCATAGCAATAAACTAATTGAAAATTGTAAAACCTTGAACTTAACAAAACCAAGCAGTTACTTGCTTAAAAAGGTTTTCGTATCCATGATTTGTGCATAGCTTCTCAAAGTCGCAAGAGTAGAATAGTGTATATCTATTGCTTTAATAGCATAATCTCCAAATTTTAAATCTTTGGTGGTACAGGCATCTTCAACGACGAGGCAATGAAATCCAAAATCATCGGCTGCACGCGTAGCTGCTTCAAGACACATGTGAGTTTGCATACCAACAAGTACCAAATCGGTTATATTGTTTTTATGAAGATATTCTAATAAATCTGTATCTCGAAAACTGTTCACATGATCTTTACTAATTACTTTTTCTCCGGATATGGGTGCAACGCCTTTGTGTATGTTCCCTCCGGGTTCATAGTTGTGACGAATATGAATTACAGGTTCATTATTATCGCGAAATTGTTGAAGTACTTTTTGTGCATTCTTACCGGCTTTTTCAGGCTTAAATAATGCAGAATTTCCTCCAGGATAGTAAAATTCCTGGATGTCGATAATGATTAAGGCTGTTTTTGCAGCTTGTTCTTGAGCAAGTATTTGTGTGCAAATTAGGATTAAGAAAACAGCAAGCAACTTTTTCATCGAGAGTTATTTTAGTTTACGCATTCAAAGGTATAATAATCTTATAAAAAGAAAGCCTGCTTTTGCAGGCTCCTTTCTAACAATATGTTGGTTTGTATCTACCAAATTACTGCACGTTGTTCCGGTGCTCTGTATAAGACATCTTCCGCTTTAATATCAAAAGCAGTATAAAATTCAGGAACATTAAATAAAGCGCCATTCACGCGAAATTCACCCCAGGGATGAACATCTTCTTTTACTTTTCTGATTAAGGCTTTTTCACGAATCTTTCCTCTCCAAATCTTTCCATAGCTTAAATAAAATCGCTGGACATCTGTAAATCCATCAATGTCGACCGGATTTTCTTTTCCTTCCAGGCTCATTTTATACGCCTCCATAGAAACAATTAATCCACCAAAATCTGCAATATTTTCACCTAAACTTAAATTCCCGTCAACAAAAACATCATCCGTTGCTTTGAATAAATTATATTGATCAACGAGTAGTTGTGCTCGTTTTGTGAATTCTTCGGAATCTTCAGGTATCCACCAATTGATCATATTGCCATTTTTATCAAAATTACGACCTTGATCATCAAAGCCATGTGTCATCTCATGACCAATTACTACACCGATTGCTCCATAATTTATTGCATCATCGGCATCCGGATTGAAGTAAGGTGCTTGTAAAATTCCAGCCGGAAAAGTGATGTCATTTTTAATGGGATTGTAACCTGCGTTAACCGTTTGAGGATTCATTCCCCACTCGTCAGGATCAATAGGCTTACTGAACTTTTCCAAGTTCTTTTGAACGGAAAAATAATTGGCTCTCATCACATTTAGAACGTAAGCATCTCTTTTAATTTCAAGTTTTGAATAATCCTCCCATTTATCAGGATATCCAATTTTTACGCTCATGCTTGAGAGTTTAGCTAAGGCCTCTTCTTTAGTAGTTTTGCTCATCCATTCCAATTTTTCAATACGGTTTTTCAGGGCAGCGCGTAAGTTTTCAACCAATTGATTCATGCTTTCTTTTGAAGAAGGCGGAAAGTGTTTTTCAACATAAAGCTGACCCAGAGGTTCTCCAAGTAATCCATTCGTTGTTTGAGTAACCCGTTTCCATCGTTCCTGAATTTGTTTACTTCCGGATAAGAATTCTGAATAGAATTTATAATCCTGATTTACGAAGTCATCACTTACGTATTCAGCTGAGCGGTTTAATAAATTCCATTTTAAATATATTTTTAGATCTTCCAAATCGGTCTCAGCAAATAAAGTATCCAGTGCCTCAAAAAACGTTGGTGACATCACTATATAATCCCCAAAATCCTGATCACTTAGTTTTGAGAAATATCGTTCCCAGTCAAGATCTGGTACTTGTTCTTGTAAAACTTCCTGACTGGTAAGATTATATAACCCCTGAATATTCCGCATTTCCAGACGTGTTTTTGAGTTTTGTGCGAGAAAGGTTTCTATCTTCATCACTATATTCGCCCAATCATTAGACTGATTCGCATCTTCTCCTGATAATCGAAATATTTGTGTAATATGTTTCACATATTCTTCCCGAATTTCAATAGCGCGTTCATCATCATTTGAGTAATACTCAACATCGGGCAAACCCAATCCAGCTTGTGCTAAATAATATCGAAAGATGGTGTTATTGGTCAAGTCCTGCTCAACGCCTCCGCCAAACAAGGGATCCAAGCCGTATAGATGCATATGTACCAACACATCTTGAAATTGTCCGAAGGTTTCAATTTGATCAATCATATTTAAGTTCTCAGCCAAAGGGGCTAAACGTTCCCGATTAATTTTTTCAATATCCATTCCGGTAAAATAGAAATCGCTTATTTGCTGGGTTGAACTACCATGTTCAGCTCCTTCAATTAATGATACTTCTTTTAGAATATCATTGATGTTTTTGTCTACATTCTCTCGTAGAATATTGAATCCATTATATGAGGTTTTATCATCAGGAATTTTAAGTGTTTTTAGGTAATTTCCGTTCACATATCGGAAAAAATCATCACCGGGATTTACGCTTAGATCCATATCATTTGTATCAAAAGCGGGTGTTGTTTTGATTTGCTTACAAGCACCAAAAATCAATATCAAAGCTCCAAATAATAAAGCCAGTTTTCTAGTATCTTTCATATGCCAATAGTTTTATCATGTGTTGTTTATTTTGCGAAGATAAAATTTTATTAATTGTTAAAACTTCGAGAAGGAATAATTATGCCATCTTTAGTTAGCCTTGCTAAAACTGCTGAAATAAGCAGACCTTCTATTATTGACCAATTACGACTGATTTTACTGATCTGTAAGCAATCAATGTATTATCAATTGCAAATTTGATACAAAAAGAAAAAGCCCTCAGAAGGGCTAATTCAAGCTCAATTATTCTTACCAATCTTCTAAGTCTTAGTTTTATAGGGTTGTGCAGCGACTACCTTTGTTGCCAGTAGTTATTCTTTCGTGATTTCAATACCTCCTTCAGTTTCTCTTTCCCAAACTAATTCGTTATTATACCAAACTTTTGAAACTAAAAAATAATTCTGACCTGTTTTGGGGTGAATTTTAATTGTATCAGTATCAGTCTCTGATAATTGCAAAAAGGCAATATTTTCAGCAACATTATAATCTGAAGTTTTCTCAATAATATTTGATGAGGAAGGATTTGTTGCTATCTGAAGGGACTTGTCAGAAGTTAACTCGATACCATCACTATGAAATTTTTCAACTGTTACTTCAACTGACTCATTATTTATGAGATAAAAAAGTTTCATGTTTTCTACATTATAATAGTTCTCGACTGAACTGTCAAGAAGATTTTCCCCTTCGGTATTTTTGAGATTTATATAAATCTTATTTTCCAAGTTAAATCCGTTCATGTTTTCATTATCTTCACTACATGAGAAAATGAAGAGTCCGATTAGCATTACTGCTAATAACCATGCGTAATTTCTAATTTTGTTCATAAGTTTTGAATTTTACTGTTAGCATTAATTACTGGCAACGTCCCGCGTATATGAGTAGTAGCGGCTTGCGAGGCATCTTATTTGTTATCTTTCTGATTAGAAAAAACGAAAAATGAAATCTTAGAATACCTGTAACCATCATAGTTATTACTTATGATGCGCTCTTACCTTGCGGTTCTAATAATTCTATTTTTATTTATAGACACCAAATGCTTTTTTATCAATTCTTTTTCTTCTTTGTTTAATTCTTTATTATCATCTATGCATTCATAAATATTCTTTCCTTCTTTAGATTTTACTGTAATATCAGCATCTTTATTGATTAAAGATTTAATTATGGTCAAATTTGAATGCTTGCATGCAAACATTAGAGGAGTCCACTCATCTTTGTTTGTAACGTTTATTTCTGCTCCTTTTTTAATTAGCAGCATTGCATTATCCGGTTGATCATTTCTTACTGCAATCATAAGCGGTGTCCATCCATCTTTACTCGCAATATTTATTTCTGCTCTTTTTTTAATTAATAGTATTGCATTATCCAGTTGGTTATTTTCTAATGCAAACATAAGCGGTGTCCATCCATCTTTGTTTGCAACATTTATTTCTGCTCTTTTTTTAATTAATAGTATTGCATTTTCCGGTTGACCGTGTCTTAATGCAAGCATAAGCGGTGTCCACCCATCTTTGTTTGCAACATTTATTTCTGCTCCTTTTTTAATTAACAGCATTGCATTTTCCGGTTGATCGTATCTCAATGAATGCATAAGCGGTGTCCAC
>PIVJ01000527.1 GCA_003353955.1 Bacteroidota bacterium
ATCAAAAGGCATTAACTTGGTCTTCTCACTGATAGAAAAAAAACAGGGGGTCAATCGATTCATTTTCCGGTAAAATTCCATTCAATGGGAACATCAAAATACACGCATTTGCCCTCCTGAGGAATTTGGCGCCAAATCTGGCTTCCCGGGCCCTCTACTGCCGGCGACCGCCTCACTCCTGCCGATGCCTACGCACTGTGAGTGACCCAATTTCAATTCGTGCAGATTTCCTAGACATAGTAGGGTCAAAAACAACTTTAGTTGCCAATCTATAAAGACAAATCAATGCCTGCCATGTCTATAGGCACATATGTAGGCTAAATGTACTTTTTTTAGGAACTATAATTGACCGTGGCCAAACCCGGAAGTGAAAGCTATCTGTGTATTAATACCTTAAGGGGTACAAAAAAAATTTTACCTTGTCAAATTTGCTTTTAAACAGCATCTCTAGGATATTACGATTCCAGTGATACCACACAAGAAGGAAAAAATCTAAATAAAACATTACTTTTAGTCACCCTAAAAGAATGTGCTTATTCAGCATTTTCAGCAAATTCAAACTTTTTTGCTGTCGACTGGTCCGACTGTCATCTGGGGGGGGGCAGAGACTCCCTTAGAATTCACCTGAAGCCCTAAAATCACTTAATAAGGATTGTTCTTTGCATAAAACGTTTAAACCTGACATTTTAGTGATAAAATATTTTATTTGTAGGAAATACCATATTTGACCTTGACCCCTTAAGGTCTTAGTACACAGTTCCAATAGACGGTCACTTAAGGAGTCGATTCTGCGGCCCAGCACATGCATGACAAACACACCATATAGCCTCCTGTGGTTAAAATGATGAAATAAACTACCAACATGTATATATATTTAGAATCGACTATATAACAGGATTTTGATACCATAGTTAGTTTT
The DNA here is from genome assembly GCA_003353955.1 of Bacteroidota bacterium. Lineage (GTDB taxonomy): Bacteria > Bacteroidota > Bacteroidia > Bacteroidales. The sequence goes on from PIVJ01000527.1 coordinate 920, forward strand.
CTCAAATGATCATTAGTGAAATGCATTATGGGATAGCAAGTATTGCTCAATACGGGGCCAAAATGAGAAAAAATATGGTTTTCCGAGGGGGC
>PIVJ01000528.1 GCA_003353955.1 Bacteroidota bacterium
GCAAAAAGTTCGCCGATTTACTGGCTAATGCATTGAAAATGGAGTTTGACATATTTTTTCATGAAAATAGGTCCCAGTGATAAAACTAGAGGCTCCGCGTTGCGATGGCGCGCCATCGCATATACCCGCACTTCCCCCACGTTAGTTGGTGGGTTCCGCGCATATTGATTAAACTACATCAATGAGATTCACATATATCTATACAAAGTGGCCCCAATGCGAGGTTGGGCTGTGGGTGTCCCTATTAGAAAAGTTCCACTGTCTTGACCTCTGTGACCTCGACCTTTCACACCAAATCAAAACCCGTGTGATATGTGTTGAGTTATCTTAAAAGGAACACCCCAAACAAGTTTGGTTGCAATCCATTGAAGATTTTGATCGGAAATGCCGTTTTTGTGTTTTTCACGATTTGACCTCTGTGACCTTGACCTTTGACATTGGATCAATTTCAATATGGCGTTGCATACCGGGGTACCTAGTACTAACACATATCCCGATTTCAAGTTTGTACCTCTAACGGTTTAGGAGGAAGCCCAAGGTCGCGATAATGGTCCAAGAGATAAACGCATCTTGACCTCTGTGACCTTGACCTTTCACACCAAATCAAAACCCGTGTGATATGTGTTGAGTTATCTTATAAGGGACACCTAAAAAAATTTGGTTGAAATCCATTGAAGATTTTGGTAGGAAATGCCGTTTTTGTGTTTTTCACGATTTGACCTCTGTGACCTTGACCTTTGACCTTGGGTCAATTTCAATATGACGTTGCACGCCGGGGCACTTAGTACTAACATATACCCAAGTTTCAAGTTTGTATCTCTAACGGTTTAGGAGGAGATAGCGGCAATTACGGACGGACGGACGGACGGACGGACGGACGGGCGGTACGACATAATACCCGACTTTTTAAAAAAAAGTGCGGGTATAAAAAAGGGTGTCATCTTGAAGCTATACTCAAGACCTCTCAAGATTGTGATATATGGTTTTATATATATCCTAGTCCAACGGTAA
>PIVJ01000529.1 GCA_003353955.1 Bacteroidota bacterium
GGATTTTTTATCAATTCAATTGAGAATAAGCGAACCAAAAAGAATGTGGAGAAAACATAAAAAAGGAGCCTTAATGGCTCCTTTTTTGGTTCTTAGGAAAAGTTCTCTGATTAGTTTTATTTAAGTCCTCTACTCTTCAAAAGAGGCTCAATGATTGGAGCACGACCTCTAAAGTTTTTGTACATTTCATCAGTATCTTTCAAGCCATTTGGCTCAAGAATTTCTTTCCTGAATTTTTGTGCAGTTTCCTGATCAAACAAACTGGTTTCGTTAAATGCCTCGAAAGCATCGTTATCTAAAACGCCTGACCAAAGATAACTGTAATACCCTGCAGAATATCCACCAATGATGTGTGAGAAATAGGTAGTACGATATCGTGGTGCAATTTCTGGAATGAGCTTACGTTTTGCAAAAAATTCCTTTTCAAAAGCCCTAATGTCTAAATCTTTTTCTTCAGTTTGAGAATAGTATTCCATATCGATTAAGGCAGCGGCTACAAATTCAACAGTAATAAATCCTTGATTAAACAAGCTTGATTTTTCAATCTTAGCAATCAAATCGTCAGGAATAATTTCACCAGTTTTGTAATGCTTTGCATAAACTTTTAAAACATCTGGATGCATGGCCCAGTGTTCCATAATTTGCGATGGTAATTCAGTGAAATCAGTAGATCTGAAAGTTTGCTGATAGGCAACATTGGAGAACAACCCATCTAAAGCGTGACCAAACTCATGGAATACTGTAGTGACATCATCAATACTTAGTAAAGCAGGCAAATCGCCAACAGGTGAAGCAGCATTGGTTACCATGGTAATTATTGGTGGGGTTACAACTCCGTCAACAATTTTATAACGTGCATATCCGCCACACCATGCACCACCTCGTTTACTAGCTCGAGGATGAAAATCTTGATACAACACACCTAAATGGCTTCCATCAGCTTCTTTCACTTCGTAAAGGAAAGCATCAGGATGAGGTTTTGGAGCATCTTTAACTTCGGTAAAAGTTA
>PIVJ01000530.1 GCA_003353955.1 Bacteroidota bacterium
ATGATCCAAATATGGACTGCATTGATAACTATATTGATATTGAAGGCATTAAAAGCCATGGCAAAATACAACTGGCATTTATCAAATCTGGTGGCCTTCATACGTCTTAATCTTTTCGTGAAAATAGACCTACAACATTGGCTTGACAAACCATTTGAAGACAACAACAGTCCTCCAGCAAACAATTATCAGGGGGTTTTCTTCTGAAAGTCGAGAGAAATGTGCTCAAAACCCAGTAAAATGTATACTTTTACCATTGGAATTAAAAACGTTTAGGACAGTATTGGTTTCTAACCTAAATCGGTTATGATGAAAAATATATACCTTTCTATTCTTGCTCTGTTTATCAGCCTTACTGGTTTTGCTCAACATGGTGATGGGTTTAATTATCAGGCCATCGTTCGCGATGCTAACGGAAATGTTAATGCAAACCTAAGCATGAATATGGAAATTTCCATCTTACAGGGAAGTGTTTACGGCGCTGTTGTTTTTACTGAAACATATGCCGTAACTTCTAATGCTTTTGGCTTGGTGAATCTAAGCATTGGTTCTCAAAACCCAAGTAGTTTTGCCCTTATCGATTGGGCAAACGGCTCCTATTTTATGAGAATAAGTATTGATGGCGTGGAATTCGGAACCAGCCGGTTAATGAGAGTCCCTTATGCCTTGCATGCGAAGACCGCAGAAAACTACAATGAAACTGATCCCTTATTTTCTGCATCTCCTTTTATAACTCTTACACAAGAGGATATCGACAACTGGATCAGCAAATTAGATAAAGAGCTCGACCCTGAATTCTTAGCCTCCATCGCAAAAGGAATAAGCGAAACTGACACCGCATACTGGAATAGCAAATTAGATAAATTCACAGAGTCCGACCCTGTATTTTTAGCCTCCATCGCAAAAAGAATAACAGCTGCTAATATAGCAAGTTGGGATAGCAAATTAGATAAATTCACAGAGACCGACCCTTATTTTTTAATCTCCCCCGCAGAAGGAATAACAGCTG
>PIVJ01000531.1 GCA_003353955.1 Bacteroidota bacterium
ATTTAGAAACTCTCTCTCTGCATTAAATTTTCTATATCCATTAATTATAATTTTCTCAATATCCTTTTTGAAATCTGTTACAATGCTAAAATCTGAGTAGCTCAACTTACACACAACGTAGTTGCTAAGTAGCGTGGCTTTTTAGTACCGCGCTTTCCTATCTACCGATGTGTTGGTTTTTGAATTTGTACTTGGTTTAAATTATTGTATGCAAAAGCCATGATATTTAGCTTTTGTTAGGCATAGTTCTATCAATCTTAATAACAACTGTCCTTGCAATGAAGTCGTGTAAAGCTCTCCTTTTATCATTTGTCAACATTGTAATTACTTCTATAATAAACCATCCAAGACCTATATAACCAAGAGTTAAAGTCAAGTCTTGAACTGCAATTTTATCATAGTATCCAATCTCAACTACAAGTACTACTAATCTAAAAAGAAGATACATTTGAATTATAAGAGAAACACTGTCTCTGAGAAAGGCTTGCAAAAAGCTTAATCCTTCATTTTCTGAAACGTCTAAAATCTTAACCTTCATTATCATTTTTCCAAGAGTTTGTCCAAATTTCCAATGAAAATAGATTGCGTAAACAAAATATATTGAGTAATTGAAAATTAGCCAAGGAATTACAATTATGAGTTCTCTTTCCGGTTTAAGTAGAAAAATGTCAATAATAATGAATGGAATGAAAACTAATCCATCTAATAGTCCTGCAAAGAACCTTCCCCAAAATGTGTTGTACTTTTCGTTCATAGTATAGTATTAAGTATTGATGATTGATAATTGGTGTTTCTGAAAAATTATGCCTAACAACTGTATAACCACATTGTAGTTATATCTTTTTATATGTGCAAGTTAATATTTTTTATTAAACTATCAAGCGGACGTGCAATTTCTTTATTATGTCAATTGTTTTGGTATAAACTTCTGTTGTATTATTGCTTGTTTTGACATTTTATTGTTTTTTACAAATTTTAGTAAAAAAATGTCAACTAAAAAAATCATA
>PIVJ01000532.1 GCA_003353955.1 Bacteroidota bacterium
ACACGTAACCTACCGTTTCAGCACAAAATGGCCGACAAATCTGACAGGGAGAATATTTTTTTTTCTCTTTAAAGTAATTTTTACGTAATCGGCTGGGTGATAAGGGTCAAATCTCTAGGTGGGGAATGGTAACGTCACGGGCTTTATCGCTATGCAAAATGAATGCGATTGCATCTAAACTTAAACCAAAAATCGACCAAAACCGCCCAGGACATTTTTTGTGAAACACCCTGTATATATTGGAAGCAACCAAACATACATACCTAGATAGACATATATGATTATGCGCTGCTGGAACTATGTTTAATGGTTGCCATGGTAACAATTCAATAAACATGGCAAAAAGTGCATAAAACTAAAATCTAGTATAACTTGGCTTTGTCAGGGGTTAAGGCATTGAGAAACTTTGAATGAATGCTCTAGCATGAACAGTCTAAAACCTTTACATTTATGGTAATTAGCCTATTTCAGCCAATAGCAACTGTATGCCATGGTAACCGTTTCACCAATATTACAACAATTGTAACAACAAAACGTGCAACCATTTAAGTACTGGCCAATGCATTGAAAATGAAGTTTGACCTATATCTCAGAGAAAGTAGGTCACAGTGACCTAATTCACAAAATGTAGGTCAATGAGGCCTAGGGGTGTCCAAAATGTCAAATACATTTGATATTTGACCATTAATGGAAAAATGAGGGGTCATTTTAAAAAAACGCTCTTTGACCTATATCTCAGGGAAAGTAGGTCGCGGCGACCTAATTTTCGGTCTGGAAGTGAAGGTCACCTAGGAGGGTCATATGGGTCATACAAACTTCAAATACCTCAATTAACGAAAAAACGTGCCATGATTTTCAAAATTGTTGACGGACGGACGACGGACACATCGCCAATGCAAAGTCTCACCTTTCGGTGACTTCGTCAACAGGTGAGACAAAAACCAGTATTTTGATGGCAGAATGACCATGAAAGGTAGGTCAGAGGTCAAGGTAGACCAGCCAAAA
>PIVJ01000533.1 GCA_003353955.1 Bacteroidota bacterium
TGCATATAATATCAATCCTCCAGTACTATGCTAGTAATATGTGACCCAACGCCACGAAATGAGTCACATGTAGCAAAAACTGATTTTACAGGAGAGCAAAAAAACTGAATAACTTCCATATTTATTCATATATTTCCATACAATTTAGTAGACATGTGAGGATACAATAGCGGGTAATTTTGGTAATGCAAAAAATCAGATATGGAATAAGGATTTGCATTTTAATGAGCTAATTTAAATATAATTTTTTTTGTTGACTGTACTAGGACATCTTTAAATACCTAATCTTAGAGATATAGCTTAGCTGATCAAGAATATATATACTTTAGTAGGGTTTCCATATTCCATTCCTTCAATATTCAGCTAAATAGGTAGACCTAATTAGCATATTTGGCATAAATTATGGCAAAATTCAGAAATTTCAGACCTTTAAATGACCGTAACTTCGCTAATAATAATGCTAGAAACATGCGTTTTTTTGCACTGTGTGCAGTTTATTTAGCTCTATCAGCCTATACCATTATCTCAAAATGTGTTTTGTGCAACATCCGACTCATTTCGTGGCGTTGGGTCACTTATTGCCATATGGAATCTATCTCCTAAAAATAGTCCCCCAGAAGAGCAACAGGAATGATCAACAGACAATTAAATAGTTTACGAGGTGTAGATCTTGATGGAAATCATTAGATACAACCCAATGTCAACCATTAAAACTACTTGAAAGGTACTTATTCCACCATGATTCACTACTTCATCTCATTTGATCGCATTAGCTGGTTGCTGAAACAGAAGTGAAAATTTTTACTAATTTTGCGCTTGAAAGCATCACTTGGTCGGTTTGCCGAGTGGCTAGGCGCCGGTCTGCAAAACCGTGTCTCAACGCAACGAAATGAGTCAGATGTCGCACAAAACACATTTTGGGATAATGGTATAGGCTGATAGAGCTAAATAAACTGCACACAGTGCAAAAAGACACATGTTTCTAGCATTATTATTAGCGAAG
>PIVJ01000534.1 GCA_003353955.1 Bacteroidota bacterium
GATTCCGCAGTTTTAGCAGATCACGCAGTCCATGCTGATACGGCACAATATGCGCTATTGGCAGATTCCGCAGTCCATTCTAATACAACACAATACGCTATACTGGCAGATTCCGCAGTCTTAGCAGATCATGCCATTCATGCTGATACGGCTCAATATGCACTATTCGCAGATTCCGCAGTCTTAGCAGATCATGCCATTCATGCTGATACGGCTCAATACGCGCTATTCGCAGATTCCGCAGTTTTAGCAGATCACGCAGTCCATGCTGATACGGCTCAATATGCGCTATTCGCAGATTCCGCAGTTTTAGCAGATCACGCAGTCCATGCTGATACGGCTCGAATTATTGCCGATACAGATGGGAATACCAGCATAGAAGTAGAAAAAAATACAAATGAAGATATAATTCGTTTTACAACTAATGGGATTGAAAGATGGATGATGGACACTACTCGCTTAATACCAATGAACACCGGGGGGTCTGTTTTTATAGGTGTAGATGCAGGTCTAAAAGATAATCTATCAGATAATAGAAATGTGGCTATTGGTGATTCTGCACTCTATCTCAATGTGGGAGGAATTCATAATACAGCAATTGGAACAGGAGCCTTATATAAAAATTTAGGAGATGATAATACAGCAATTGGAATGGAAGCCTTATCATCCAATAGGGTAGGAAACTATAACACAGCAATTGGGGGCCACGCCTTAACAGCCAATACGACAGGAAATAATAATATAGCAATTGGGAGCCACGCCTTACTTTACAATACGACAGGAAGTAATAATGTAGCTCTGGGATGGCATACGGATGTTCTTAATGAAGAAGGAAGTAGGAATGTAATTTTAGGATATGGAGCCGGCAGTGGAAAACGTACAGATAGATCAGGCAGTATATTTCTGGGTCATCTAGCCGGTTTTTCTGAAGAAGGAAGTGATAAGTTATATATCGACAACTCAGACACAATTGCTCCGCTAATTTATGGAGATTTCGCAGCA
>PIVJ01000535.1 GCA_003353955.1 Bacteroidota bacterium
TTTTTCAATTATATACTTTTTATTATTACCACCTACAGCGTTATTTGTAGATTCTACTAGTCTATATTTTTTCATACATTCCAGTTATCTTTTTCAGAATTATCTAGTATATTAGTAATTTTATCTTCCATTTCTACTATATCTTTAGCAAGTTCTAATATAGTATCAAGACCTCTTAGCTCTGATTTGCTAAGCTGTTCGTCTACATCGCAGTCGAATAGTGTGTCGACTACATCTTGCAGGTCATACGAGGTATTTTCATACCTGCAATAGCTCATATTTGGCATATTTATTTTTATTTATTATCCGTTAGTGTTCGTATTTTGTCTGTAATCTATTACAAACCCAGCAAAGACAAGTACGTTCATACCAACGCTAGCTAGTATTTCATACAAGTCATGCCAAGAGTGTATAGATAGGTGGACGTGCCCTACCACCCAAAAAGGTATAGCAAGGTTTTGACTTATCCACACTATTGTGTATTTAAGTAATTTCATAGTTGTCTCACTAGGGATCGAACCTAGACTCTTCTGAACCAAAATCAGATGTGTTGCCAGTTACACCATGAGACAGGTGGTTTTAATCTAAAAGTACCATATAAGCCGAAGCGTTAGCTCTGCGGAACCAGTCTAAACCTCTACGGTGATCTTTCATTAGCTTTTCAGACCTGTAGCCTGTACGTTCAAGCACCATAGTTAAACCCATAATAAGGTCATACATACTAAGCTCATTTGCATTTAACTCTGCGGGTTTACCTGTAAATATGTTTTCTACTGTACCACCTTTTGGGTATACATCTCCATTAAACCATTTCGGTAGTGGCTTCATCTGCGTTTTCGTACTCATATCCTTGTTCAATTAGTTCGTTTTCTATTTCTTTTTTAATATCGTTTACCATATTTCCATAAGACTCTTCAACAGCGTCCATAAACGGGTCCCAATCTAAGTCATCGATATACATATTGTAGCCTTCTTGTATTGCTGCTGCAATTTCATTTG
>PIVJ01000536.1 GCA_003353955.1 Bacteroidota bacterium
ATATTTTACAATACCATTTTGAAAACATTCGAATGTTGTTGTAGTGTTTTATCATAAAACGTTTTTTTTCAAGCCTTTAAGGTTATTACGCAGTCCGTGATCTGACCCCCAGAAATTTCTGATACTATGTGGATTAATAGAGACTGTCTTGGGGTACACAAATATGAAATAAAAATGCAGGGTATGCAGGGTTCAGTTTAATTCTACACTGGTGCCATCTGGTGGCCAAAATATTCAAGAACCTTATTTGTGAAAAATAAGTATACATTTTGAATTTCAAAATTTTATATATGAAAGTTTGTACACATCAAATATGTGGGTGAATTCTTATACCCAATGAATTGTAGTCTTTTCTAGATAACAATACTTTTTTGTCATTACATGTATTTGGCAGAAATAAATGGGCCAAAGTTCACTTTTGAAAATAAATTCTTGTATATTTCTGACAAAAATTATCATATAATCAAATTTGACCTCGGGAATTTCAATTAATTTTAATATGTTGTAGGCTAATATTTGTGGAATAAAATCGTACAATAAAAATGGGGTGTACGCACATTAATTTCTTGGTAAAATGGAACATTGTGGGGCATGTTGTACATATAATGCTTTTAAACCTGAACCATGTCCAAAAGTTAAATTATGTGGCATATTTGCAACAGGGGCCCTTATCAAATCAAAGATAATATCAAAATCTTCTACAATGCAAATGCTAGTAACTTGGAAAGAAACATCCTAATTCTAGCAAGTCTATTACAGTGCTTACCAATAAACTGTTTCATGCCAAGTTCATCCTATTCAGTTCAATGTTAATAATAGATGTTGAACTTCAAAAATATAATTTCAAACTATCATAATATTTAATTGAACTATAGATTATTAAAGTCATCTTTATAATTGTTGTTTAGGCATGGAAGAGTCTATCTGAAAATAAGGGAGGACTGAAGTTATCTATTAAATGGGACAATTGTCTTTAGGTTATGGCTTTCTGTTGTTT
>PIVJ01000537.1 GCA_003353955.1 Bacteroidota bacterium
TGGTGATGAAACGAAGGAGGATGACGATTCGTACTTGCTGGACCCTGACGAGACGCAGCTCGAACCGTTGATCCGCGCGGCGTGGGCCATGCGGCGCGACCTGGAGCGAAAGGAGGCGCGGGGCTTTGCACTGTTCCCGGAGACCAGTGCCAGGGTATCGTACGTCACACTCGACGCGACGTGCATCGCTCACCTGTACCGACGTCTCCACCCCTGGTCGTTTCGCGTCGAGGGCAAGCGACCAGGGACCACCAAGGCCCAACCCATCAACGATGTGACGATGGAGCACGGGCCAGCCATCTTTGCCGAGCTGTTCGACCTGCCCCGGATCCGGCGCCTCCGGAAAACGCACCACTTTCGCTACGCGCTGCAGACCGACGGCGTGGGCCTGGCACTGAGTTTTGGGAAGTGGGTTCACTCGGTACCCAAGTCTGGCCCTGGTGAGCACAAGCGCAAGAAATCCAAAGCCGGGGCAACCACCAAGTCAGTCACCGAGTTGCGTACTGGCTTCGCGCACAGCGCGCAGAACAAGACCATCGCGTCGCTTGACGAGCTGAAAGGTTACACAGTGCGATGCGTGGACCCGGGCGTGCGGCGCACCTACACGTCCATTGACTTGCTGACTGAAGAAAAGGACGCGCGCTCGTCGGTGATGTCAATGCGTTCGCGGACGTGGCGGAGCCGCACCCAGTCCCACAGACACGGTGCCAAGATGAAGCGCTGGCACGACACGGAGCTTGGCGAGGTGCGAAAACAACTCAACACCACACCGTTCCGCACGTCGGCCAGTACAGTCAAGTACGGTCGCTACGTCGACGCGGTCCTGGAGCACTGGGACGTGCTGTGGGGTTACGCGAGACAGCGCAAGGTGCGCAAGCTGCGCTTCCGAGCGGGCGTCGACGCCCAGCGCGTCTTGGACAAGGAAGTCGATCGGTTGTGCGCCCCGCGCGCGGGCGACGCCCATACGTTGCTCGTGTACGGCAACGGCGCCAGTACC
>PIVJ01000538.1 GCA_003353955.1 Bacteroidota bacterium
ATATATCTTTTACACAGCATTTATGGACTGCCCAAAGTTACCCCGACCAGTATGACCAAAGTTACCCCGACAAAAGTAAACGATGCGCATAAATTAAAATATAGATCCATAGGATCTGGTGTCTCACCTGTTGAATTTAATTTAATGTACATGTAGGCAACATTTCGATATTTGGGTAGTACAGGTCACATAGGTGATAAAGATTTCATCTCCATCAATTAAACAATGAAAATAAGGGCCAGGGATTAGCAGCAAATGCAGTGAATTGCATTAAAGTCCCTCCGTTAAAGAGAAAAGGTGCCATTTTACTGGCTAATGTATTGAAAATGAAGTTTGACCTATATTTCAATGGGAGTAGGTCACATTGACCTAATTCTTGGAAATGTAGGTCATTGTGGCCAAGAGGTGCCCAAAATGTCAATACATTTGATATTTGGTCCGTTTTCAAAAATCTTATTATAATCTATATCTCGGTGAATGTAGGTCGCAGTGACCTAATTTTGGACATGGAAGTAAACGTTTATAGGTATCATATGAGTCATGCAAAGTTGAAATACCTCTATAAACGAAAAAACGTGCCAGCATTTACTGGCTAATGCATTGAAAATGGAGTTTGACCTATATCTTCATGAAAGTAGGTCACAGTGACCTAATTCTTGAAATGTAGGTCAATGTGACCTAGAGGTGTCCAAAATATCAAATACATTTCATATTTTGCCATTTCTGGTCAAATGAGGGTCCGTTTCAAAAAAATGCGTTTTGACCTATATCTCAGAGAAAGTAGGTCACACCAACCTAATTTTGGGCATGCAGGTAAAGGTCATCTAGAAGGGTCATATTGATCATACAAACTTCAAATCCCCCCATTAACGAAAAAACGTGCCACCATTTACTGGCCAATGCATTGAAAATGGAGTTTGACCTATATCTTCATGAAAGTAGGTCACAGTGACCTAATTCATGAAATGTAGGTCAATGTGACCTAGAGGTGTCCAA
>PIVJ01000539.1 GCA_003353955.1 Bacteroidota bacterium
ACAGGTATCGGTTTAGACGGTGCAGCAACATGGTCTTTAGCAATCCGTTGGGATGCAGGTCAGTTATCTGATTATGCAGGAACCTCAATTACAAAGATTACATACTTCCTACAAGACGACAGTTGGACAGATGTAGTTCTAAAGGTATGGACAGGTCCCGCAGCAGGAACTCTGGTATATGAAGAAGATGTAACTTCAGTATCAGTAACAGGAGCTTGGACTGAAGTAACTTTAGCCGCACCAGTACCACTGGATGTAGCCGATGAAGTATGGATTGGTTATACAGTCACTCAAGGAGCAGCTGGATTCCCAGGTGGTGCCGATGTAGGTCCTGCAGTAGTGGGTTATGGCGACATGATCACTCTGGATGGATCATCATGGGTATCAATGTCCAGTGATTATGGTTTGGATTATAACTGGAACCTACAGGCCTATGTAACTGAAGTAAGTTCAGCAACATCAGTATCATTGATTGACGATGCTGTTTACGATAATACATCTGTAACATTGTCACAAGGACCTATTAGCGAAGTACCAGTATCAGTAAACCACACAGACGACAGTCGTGATATCACCGGCTTCAGCATCTACAGGATGGTAGAAGGCGGAACAGATTACGAATTGTATGATGCAGTGGATTATGTAGTTGGACAAACTTCCTATTGTTACTTTGATGCTTTCCCAGCTGTGGATCCACAAATGGGATATTATTATCAGATAACAGCTAACTATGCAAGCGACACAGACGCATGTGAGTCAGCACCAGGTATGGCATACGAACTACCAATGGATAACTTTGTATATGTCTTTGTAACAAGCATCGACGATCCAAATGCAGCGTTGACAAGTTTATATCCAAATCCTGCCCAGGATATGGTAACTGTAACATCAACCTTACCGATGACACAGTTAACTGTAACCAACTATGTGGGACAAGTAGTTTACACAAACGAGATGAATGATGCCACCAGCGTAGTACTGAACACCAGTGCATA
>PIVJ01000540.1 GCA_003353955.1 Bacteroidota bacterium
GGTCGATCACTGCGATGTCGCTTGAGACCTTTCTGATTTTCTCGCAAATCTCGATGGCTTTGTCTTTCAGCCAAAGTTTCCGGTAGAACCACCTTCAATTTAACGACCGGAAAAACAGAAAAAAATCCAGAGGGCCGGGGTTTTTACCTGCGCCGGGTCTGTTTGCGGTACGCCTAGGGAGCGGGGCTTGCCTTGGAAATAAAATTATTCCGAGATTCAAACTATGTAATTTCGACCTTCCTTGTCCAGTAGAAAATTCTTTTTGAGAATACATTTTGATACAGACTTCAAATTAGCGATCACTCCCAAAAATGTGTTCTATAGGGAGAAGTGTTACAATTCATGACAATCTGACGACGGATTCTGAGAGCACGCAGGGTCCTCTATGTATCATACAGTCAGACTTTTCACATCCGAAATCCGGAAATCGTTTATCTAGGCCTCCGAAAATGGAATAATTTTCACTGCTAAAACTTAGGGTGCCTCTAGGGTTAGGGTTAAGGTTAGCAGTGAAAGTTTGCTCAGAAACGGATAGTCCGTTTAGGTACCTTATAGTTAAGCCCCCGTCATTCTGAGTGCGTATATAGGAAGATCACATGATTCTACAAGTAATGAAAAATCAAAAAAGAAAAAAGGGGACCTGGAAGTCGAGTAACCGGTGGACAAAATAGCTGGCGATACCGCTGATACCGACTGGTCGTTAAATTGAGGTGATCGCTATTTTGAAGGTGGTTCTACAGTAGGAAAATTCCAAGCGCCAACAGGCCTCATCTGGTTAATTACTAGGTCCCGTACCAGCTGGCTGGTCTTTACTTACGACACAGCAGGGGGGCAACATATGACTAAGCGTGGACGGTGGGTCGGATGGACCAAACCCTGTAAGCTATATACCAAATTACCGTAAATTGCACAGTTTTGCGGGCTACCCAGCCGTAAACTAAAACGCGTGGCTCCGCCCTGCTCCACTCCCTAGCGGTCCTTCCACCAACGGGGG
>PIVJ01000541.1 GCA_003353955.1 Bacteroidota bacterium
TGTCAAAATTTGGCGCATAGAAATTTTATTATTTTTATACTTAAAAATCTAATAAAACCCACTCTTTCCAATGATATAATAAAAAATGGGGGTTGGCCGTAGAACTTTTTTGCTATTTAAGAATCAAAATAATGTTGAAAAATAGCTATTTTCCCTTTAAAATTGGTCGAAATAAGCCGTCTTGTGGTTTTCCCAGTCAGAATTTGGCGCATAGAATTTTTTTTATTTTTAAACTTAAAAATCTGTTAAAACCTACTCTTTCCAATGATATCATAAAAAATGGGGGTTAGCCGTAGAACTTTCGTGCTATTTCCCCATTTTCGTCATGTTTTCACTTTCCGTATTCTGTTTCTGAGTCCGTTTTAGCACCTACCACTCGCGGCGCAATCTTTTGTAGATGACCGCACAAAATAGTGCAACAGAGTAGGTGCCAATTTCGTTCAGGTTTTCAATAGCCATGCAACTAATCTCAATAAAAAAGGTGAAAATATGTGATGAAAAAGGCCTGTAGGCATGCTGGCACAGCCAGCATGCCTACAGGCCTTAATAAATAGGTACTTCTTTCGACGGATGCAGAACCAGGAAGTTTACGCTAAAATATGGAATACCGGATTGATACCTTAAGGAGCGGGCGCCGTTTCAAAATTCATCAAAATTCGACGTAAAATTATTCTCTTGGATTTTACGATAAAAACGGTGTATACCTTTTGGTTATCTTAATCATAGATTTTTTAATAGCGCCCTCTGGAATATACGGACTAGAGCTGAATTTTCCCTCATTTTACTGATTTTGCCCAATTTGGGCCGCTTGGGTCATTTTCATCACCCATGGCTAAACACCCCTTATTAGGTGAAAATGCTCATTTGTTGGCTAAAAAGACCTTAAAATAATTGCCATGGTATCTGTAGATAATAAAAATAATGTTTATTGCATCATATTTGAATAAGCGCCACCTATATGTGCACCTGATGCCCCATTGGATGAGTACTTAA
>PIVJ01000542.1 GCA_003353955.1 Bacteroidota bacterium
GTGTGAGCTAGCTTCTAGGTGCTCCAGGATACAGATATTCCCCGGGACACTGACCAGACTACCCACTCGTGTGAGCTAGCTTCTAGGTGCTCCAGGATACAGATATTCCCCGGGACACTGACCAGACTACCCACTCGTGTGAGCTAGCTTCTAGGTGCTCCAGGATATAAATATTCCCCGGGATAGTATCACCACACTCTTAGCATTTTTTGTGTTTTCTAAAATCTAAAATGACATTATTGTTTTTGTTGTATGCCTTTCTTATTGGTAGTATCCAATGCAATGTATCAAAATTAAACGTATCAAATTCAAGCGCCTACAATACATTAAATCAACCAGCTGATGCATCCAATGTATCACATAATGATCAGTCAAAAAAGTTTGAAATCGGTACTATAGTCATCATTAAAGGACCTATGTATTTATCAAATATTGATTTATATAATAATGTAGCGGTTGTTGTGTCTCTGGGTGCTTGTGCTTACGAGCACGACCATGTTCGTCTAGATCATAACACTATTATTTGTATCAAAACGTTTAACTTTAAATGGTCAACAAATTCGAGTATACCGCTGCTAGCAATGCAATCATTGCCAGCATTTGCGATAAAAAAAGAATATTTAGTTAAACTTTCAACAAATGTTGAAAACGTATTATTTGATCATTGGCAAAATCGCAAATTACAAACACATTTAGCAATGTTAAAATATTGGTGTACTACATACCCGATGGATATAGTTGGTATTACTGTCATTGTCGGTGATGCTTTCAGAAAGTTTGGATATGTCGGATTACAATCACTTGCAACGCAATATAAAAAAGACAACAATGTACCACAAATATTATATTCAATTATACGAAAATATCACATACCGAGACCAATAAATATGGTCAAATCATTGCATTACAATGTTAGTCTGAATGAAGGAGATTTGGTGAAAGTAAAAGTATTACAAAAACAAAATGATACAGATTTGCAGCGGAGAGTTGATT
>PIVJ01000543.1 GCA_003353955.1 Bacteroidota bacterium
TTTTTTCTGTTGGTAAATAGAAGCCCAGTGTATCATCACTTGCCACAAATATTAATTAATTTCATATGCCAAAGCAACTAGAATATATTAGGACCCGCATACCATTCCCTCACATGCTAATAGGAGGTTTTTAGTAGGAACTAGAAATGACGGGGGACGTTTCCGGTTATTTAGTATGTTGATACCTTGAAGGGTATGTCCCCATTTTTATTTCCTGCTGGGCATATGGAGTTGTACACATACTATTTATGTATGAAATATTGGCCCTCTACTATTAGTGGTTTACATGGTATGGGGTTTGAAAGATAGTACCCCATGACATAATATTTCAAGTATTTGCATATCAATAAAGTTGACTACCACATATCACAACCACATATCTGTGTTTGATTCATACATTGTAGTTCTTGAAATTATACAACTTAATGATTTTTTCTATGTGCCAACCATATCTAGGTTGGAACCTTATTGCCATTTTATACACAAAAGGAGTAAAACAGCAATCATTGATCTGCCAAGTCCAAGTGATACACCTAATGTACAGCAAAATTGTATTGGATTGATACAGAATTGAATGTATATAGATATTGGTGATAAGTGATGCCCCCTGGTGCTATATATTAAAACTACTTTCTGAATGTTTCCCCAAATTAATCTATAAGTATTCTAATATTGTTTTATAACAACTTTATGGTGACAAAATGTATAATTAGATAAAAAATATGGCCACCAATATCGCCATGTGCTCTTATTCAAGGTATCAACCTACTAAAAACTACTCCCATTGGTTACCATTATAAAATCGCCAACTTTGAGGCTCTGCTGTCAGGTTCAGAATGAATAGATCCCTTAACTGGCTATACCATGTTAAAGCCCTTTCCTTCTTCTCTCAAATAATGTTCCAATTTATATGCCATCACAGACTCAATTTTTCTCTAGGAAGGTTTGAAGGTCACCACCGTGTTATTTTGACATAATGCAATGGTCAACATT
>PIVJ01000043.1 GCA_003353955.1 Bacteroidota bacterium
AACGATAGCATTTCATTCAGTTATTTCTGTGGATTAACAATAGAACAATCATCACCAGACCACAGTACACTGAGCAGATTTAGGACAGCACTAACCAAAACGGGAACCTTTGAAAAGCTATTTAAATCGATAAACTCACAACTTGAAAAGAACAATATCATTGTCAAAAAAGGAGCTATTGTAGATGCAAGTGTAATAGATACACCACTTAGACCAAAAGGCAAATCAAATCACAAGGTAACAGAAGATCGTTCAGAAGAAGAAGTTCAAGTAAAAAAAGAAAATAATTTTAACCACCCCCTGAATATCAGGTGATTAGAAAATTGATGTTTTTTTTGTTGTTGAAAAATTTGCAAGTTGGGTTAACTTTTGCATACACTTTATAGTATTGCCGCTATCATTTTTGGTTTGATTTTGGGGTGTTTTGTAGGATTGGAAAAAGCCGGGAAGAACCAATTTATCTTTCTATGGTTGGTGTAATTACTGCCACAGTCTTCCACGGACTATTCATGTGTTGTTTTTTACACAAAATCATTTATTATTTACGCTCGTTGGTTTCATTGCCATTATAATAGTAGTACTGCTTGGACTGAAATCGATTATTATAAAAGAGAGAATAATTACCAATCCGGAATTAACCCGTTAATTAATTTTAAAAACTTTTCCGGGCAAACATGAAACCACACCGTCAAATTCTAATTTAAGTAAAGTAGAAGCAACCTTACTTGTAGGCATTTGTGCTAATAAACATATTCGATCAATCGCAACCCGATCATTCTCCTCCACTATTTTTAGTAGTTTTTCTTCTTCCGAAGATAACTCAACAAATATTTTTCGCTGTCTCGTGACCTTTTTTTGTGCTTCTTCCCATCCCATAAAGTATTTTATATCATTCGCGTTTTGCACCAACGATGCTCTGTTCGTTTTAATTAAAAAATTGCAACCCTCAGCAGAGCTATCGGATGGTCGTCCAGGAACAGCAAAAACATCCCGGTTATATGAGTTAGCAATATCAGCAGTAATTAAAGCACCGCCTTTTAACGCTGATTCAATAACAAGAACAGCATCCGCTAAACCAGCCACAATTCTATTCCGTTTTGGAAAATTTACCCGATCCGGATTCGTTTCACTCATAAATTCCGTAAGAAGTCCGCCTTTATTTAGCATCTTTTCTGCTAATGATTTATTAACGGTTGGATAAATACGATCCAATCCATGAGCCAACACTCCGATTGTTGCGATACCATATTCAAGCGACGATTTGTGAGCCTGAGTATCTATACCGTATGCCAATCCACTTACAATTAGCATATTACTATCCTGTAAATCTTTAATTATTGAATGACAAAGCTTTTTACCATACTGTGATGCTCTTCTCGTACCAACAATACTTAATATTTTAGGCGCGTTTAAGTCAGTATTTCCTCTAAAATAAAGCATAATTGGAGCATCTATACAATGCTTCAATCGTTCGGGATAATTTGGTTCAAGATAATATAAGGGGGTAATTCCAAATTGAGTGATGAATTCAATTTCCTTTTCTGCCCTAATTAAAACATTCTGACTAATAATCTTATTAATTGTTGCTTCTCCAAAACCCGGAATTTTTAATAAACTTGACTTCTTTTCTTTAAAAACAGCTTCGGCACCACCACAATATGCAATAAGCTTTTTGCCGTTAATATCACTAATTCCCGGGATTAAATTAACACCAATTTGATAGAGGATATCCATGTTACTGAATTGATTATTAAAGTTAAGTATAATTCTATTAATTATTATCCAACTAACCTTAAAATGATTGAACAATCCCATAAAATCCTGAATGCAACGTAAAATCAATTTGATTCTTTTTTATACTTACATTTGTTTTCAAAAAAAAGCATATGATTTTACAATACATCACCTGGGATATTGACCCAGTTATATTCACACTTGGTCCATTATCTGTCCGTTGGTATGGTTTGTTATTTTCGGGTTCATTTTTAATAAGTTATTTATGGCTGACAAAATTGTTTAAAGCTGAGAAGGTTCCGTTAAAAATATTGGATGGTTTAACAACCACTATGATTATTTCTACGATTATTGGAGCTCGCTTAGGGCATTGCTTATTTTATGAGCCTGATAGATATCTGAAAAATCCTCTTGAGATTTTAAAAATATGGGAAGGTGGATTGGCGAGCCATGGTGCTGCGATAGCGATATTATTAGGACTTATTTGGTATGCCCGACATACAAAAATTCCGGTATTATGGTATCTTGACAGGGTTGTTATTTTTACTGCATTTGCAGGTGCTTTTATTCGTTTCGGGAATTTAATGAATTCAGAAATATTTGGAGATATTACAAATTTACCATGGGGATTTTATTTTGTTAATTATTATGATCCAACCATGGGTCTAAACCCACGACATCCCACCCAATTATATGAAGCATTTTCTTATTTAGCCATATTCTTCTTTTTGATGAGTTATTACAGAAAGAGGTTGGGTGAATTTAAAGACGGTCAACTTTTTGGGTACTTTTTAATTATGGTATTTGGTGTTCGCTTTTTAATAGAATGGGTTAAAATACCACAGGTTGCATTTGAAGAGGGTATGTCTCTAAATATGGGTCAGTTATTAAGTATTCCCCTAATTCTACTTGGGATTTTAATGTTATACTTAAATAGAGAATCGCTGTAATTTTACCATTAGTGATATTCATGGGTGGTGGTATTATTTGTTTGATTGTTAGCCATAAAGATAACAAACGCCCATGATTCATTCTAATAGACCATCTATTATATAGCATTTATTTATCAGATTGTCAGATAGTTAAGGGTTGGGTTCAGGTTTAAAAGTCTTTTCTATTAAACTTTCGCCTCATCAATAATAGTGGAAATACTACCCACAACGATAAGGCAGTCAAGGATAGGATCATGCCCAGACCTGTCCCGAAAAACTTCCTAAATACAGCGCCAGTGTACCCCAACAAAGCAGAAATGTCTAACTTCAGTAATATTAAAATGCGTGATAAGTCTATAGGGTTCAAGATGGTAGCAAACAGTGAAAATTGATCTAGCGGATAATCACTAAACATAAGCAGAGAAATCAAAAACAAGCCATCATAAATCACCGATAGAAATAACCACATCAGTATTGCGTATCCAAAACCTTTAATTTTATTATCGGTAGACAGAGCAATGTTATAAGAAAGAGCTACAAATATGAAGTTCAGAAACGAACCAACAATAAGTAATAAAGTAAAATCAAAAATTTCGGAAGTCCTGAAAAGACCATAGGAAACAAATGGTATACCTAAACCTAATACTAAGCTCAATGTTAAGGATAATGAGATACCTGTATATTGTCCAAAGAAGATCTTGTTGCGTCTTATTGGTTGAGCAAGTAGTAGCTCAGTAAATTCCTTTGAGTTGTAGTAATACATAACCCCAAAAGCAGACCCTATTAGTGGAGTTAAAACAAGAATAATGTTCATAAGTGTTATTACGGCTTTCGACAAATCGTTATTCAGGAACAACAGAACAAAACCAAGCAATAAATAGAACAAAAAATAAACATAACTCCAACGGCTACGTAGTAAATCAAAGATGCTATATTTTAATATTTTATACATAATGCTTTGAAATTAAACTGGCGATTGCACGTTCCAGATCATCTATTTTTGTTTGTTTTTTAAGAGCCTCCCCGCTACCATTGAAGTATATCTTGCCATCAAGTAAAAATACTATCTCATCTGCCATTTCATCAACAAAACTCATTATATGAGTGGTAATAAGTATGGTTTTTCCTTTAACTCTTTCTTTACGGATAAGATCTTTGAGGTGGATCAAAGAAATAGGATCAAGTCCAGTAGTGGGTTCATCAAGAATTATCAAATCGCTATCAAACATAAATGCAAGAATTAAATTAACTTTCTGCTTAGTTCCACCCGACAAGTTCCCCAGTTTCTTTTTTAAAAACTCCTCCAATCCAAAAAGAGAAATTAACTCTTGCTCATTGGATTGTTTTGAGCGGAGATTTTTCACCATATTAATCAGCTCAATAACCGACAGGTTAGATGGAAAGTTTGCAATCTGAGGCAAGTAGTTCAAATTGTTTCTGTACTCCCATTTTTTTAAAACGCTTTTGCCGTTGATGGTAATATTACCTTTATTTGGAATTACCATACCAAGCAAACATTTAATCAATGTTGTCTTGCCTGAACCGTTGGGCCCTAGTATGGCAAGAATTCCTCCCTTTTTGAACTCAAGCTCTAAACCATCCAAAACGGTTAGCTTTCCATATTTTTTATGTAAATCTTTAATTTCTATCATTAACCCTGATCATTACTGGTTTGGTATCCATTAGATTATTTGGAGTAAAAACTGGCGACACCTTTTCTGAAAAATTAATAATATCAACAAATAAACTTCGTAACAAAACTAACGCCTCAGGTGTTTGATTTACCACATATGAAAAAAGTTTTACTGGTCGGTAAGGAACATCACCAATGCCATTATCGTCCAAATCATAACCTGTATATTCGCTCCAATAATTTCCCTCAAACCGATTGTCGTTAAGTTGACTATTGTATGACAAATCAAATGAGTTGTTCATGAAGTTATTTAGTTCAAAAATATTTTTATAACACCCACCGCTGAATTTTACAGCCCATCCATTTCTAATGAAACTGTTATTTACGTAATTAACTCGTGAGCAATTTTCAACATTAATACCAATGGTGTTTTGAACAAAATAATTGTTTTCAATTTGAGCATCATAAATCTCCTTTAACAGTAAACCGTATGATGCCATACCCCAATTATACTGAAAAGTATTGTGGTGCATTTCAATATATTTTGAAAACATTACTGCTACTCCTGCACCATTGTTTATAAATTCGTTATGGTGATATTCATCATCATTAGAGAACATAAAGTGCAAGCCATAACGAATATTATTCTCACTTGTATTGTTAGAGATTGAACTTTTCTTTACAAACTCCAAATAAATCCCATCCCTAAGTCCCGAAACATAATTGAGTTCAACCCTCATATTTGAACTATGCCACATGTGCAAGCCATTTCCGGAATTTGCTTCATCCTTTGCTATACCAGTAATATGGTTATTTCTAATAATGCCAAAGTGTGATTTCTCAATGAGGACACCAAAAAAGACGTTTTCAAATTTGTTATTGGTAATGGTAAAATACTTGCTTTTCGACACCAGCAAGGCGGCATAATCTTTCACGTAACTTTTTCCAACATTTTTAATTGTAAATCCTGAAATTGAAAAATTATTAGCGTTAACTATAAAGATTGTTTCTTTGTTTTCACCATCAACAACCGGACTATTTTTTCCAATGAGATGGATCTCTTTGGAAATTTTAATGTTTGATTCTCTGTAGATACCTGTGTTTACTAGTATTGTATCCCCATTTTCGGAAACTGAGATAGCCTCTTTTATAGTATTAATATCACAATCAGAACAAACTTCAATTGTTTTGGCATGTAGGCTGACGCCCATTATAACAAACAAGAAAAGAAATATTCGCATTTGACTTCTATTTACTAAATTTTTCTTTTAACTCAACCCAGGTGTAAATTTCTCCCCCATATTCAGATTGAGTTGACGTTGCATTTTCATTGCCTTGGAAAGCAGATAAATATGCTCCCATGGGACTTTTTATTTTCTTACTTATTAAAAAGGAAGCCTTGCGTGCATCTACTAATTCTCCAGGGTTTGCGTAATTTGCCACTAAAATTATAGCCAGATCATTTTCATTTTGGCTTTTGTTTATTTGGTTTATCATACATTCTATTGCATCAAACATAAACGCCTTACCTTTTTTTGTAACATATTCAGACGCATGTGTTTTGTCAACAACAGTCATGTCACAATAGTGGCAATGGTCAGTGCCATAAGAAATTTCTTTAGGTTTTATACTACAAGATGTTAATATAAAAGGGAGTGATAACGCAATTAACATTATGTATTTAAGAATCTTCATGATTTCAATTATATTGTTGAATCGTAACCGAAAATATCGGAACGATTATCTTGTTAAATTAAATATTCATCTTCTTTTATAAACAGAATAGAATGTAAATATTATTCTATCTAATAAGTTTCTTATTTGCAAATAAGAATGCGAGAAGTACCAAAACAACTGATCCTGCAATAAAACTCATGCCCATTGCCGGGTATGAATAAACATCAAAGTTCAACAATCTTTTATAACCAAATACTGGTGGTTGATATGCCATCAATTCTCCTGTAACAGGATCAATGATTCTCAGAATAGCATTTGGGTCTAAATTATGACCATACTCATAAAGCCAAAGATAGAAATCGTATATGCCTACAATTCCGGAAATTGAAAGCAATATAAACCACCATAGGTATAATTTCCGCTTTCCAATAAATCCAAATACAACACCCAACAATGCTAATGCCGAAACCACAAAGGGCATAATAGAAAATTCCACAAAGGGCTCTACTAGCCCCTTTTTTACATTCTGAGCACTTGGCAAGTGTGCCATTCCAATGTAGTGGTTTAACAAGTCGATGTTTTGAACATCGTTAAACTCAATCCCATCGGCCAATCGGTTAATGTGAATATACATTCCTAGAGGTTCGGGATATTGAGGAGCTACAAGCGTAATTTTCCATAAAGGGAAAATAAATAATGCCAAAAGCATAAAGCTTCCTGCTATCATTAATATTTTGTGTGTTTTCACTTTTCTATTCTTTTAATGATTCTTATATGAAGTCCCAGTGGTAGTTAATATTTGCAATATTACAAACTAATTGAATCCAGATTAAAAACGACCAATAGTTAATACATAACTACCGGCCGTTAGAATTAGTTGTAAAGCAGTATTATACCTGCCTATTCTTCCTCACCCGGTACTTCTTCGTCTAATGTGTACGAAATAGGGACATTAGATCCTTTAGGTGATACACGAACATATCCTTGCATTTCCTGGTGGAGTGCTGAACAGAAATCGGTACAATAAAATGGCCATACGCCTACTTTTTTGGGATTCCACACAAATGTTTCTGTTCTACCTGGCATAGTTAATAACTCAGAGGTATTAGCTCCGATCATTGCTATACCATGTGGCACGTCATAATCTTGCTCCAGGTTTGTAACATGGAAGAAAACTTTATCGCCAACTTTAACACCTTCAATGTTATCAGGTGAGAAGTGTGAGCGTATCATTGTCAAATAAATATGTACTTCATTTCCTTTTCTCTCAACTCTTGAATCAGCCTCGCTTAAAGCAGCATAAGGGTGTTTGTTATCAGCTAACTTGTATATTTTTACGGATTTGTCTGCCAATAATTCAGTAGGGCATCCAGCTGCATAATGGGGTTCTCCAATAGTCGGGAAGTCTAAAATCAGTTCCATCTTGTCGCCTGAAATATCATAAATTTGTGCTGACTGACATACTTCCGGACCTGTAGGTATATAACGATCTTTAGTAATTTTGTTCATCGCAACAAGATATTTGTCAAATGGTTTTCTAGAGTTGCCTCCTGGTATCATAAGGTGTCCAACTGAGTAAAAGGTTGACTTCCTGTCTACTACTTCCAGATTTTTAATATTCCATTTTACAACTTCCGATGAAATAAAGAAAGTAGTATATCCATTTCCTCTTGTGTCAAATTCTGTGTGTAATGGCCCAAGACCAGGTTGCTCCAGACTACCATAGTTTACAGCATCATACTTCAAAATAGGGATGCCATAACTTTCACCATCGAAGGCCTTATCTTCAATTGCTTTAAGCATTTTAGTGAATGAATGAACAGTTATTGTTGCTGCCAATTTACCACTTCCTATGATATACTCACCAGTTGGATCAACGTCACAACCATGTGGTGATTTAGGTGTTGGCATAAAGAAGATAGCTCCGGGAACATCCTCAGGGTTAATTATTAACACCTCATCTTCCATTACTGTTGTAGCGGTATGTGTTGCATCATCCCATGTATTGTGAGCATATTCTGCACGCTCTTCATGTCCTTTTCCTTGTGCAATGTATTCTTCTATTTTTTTCCAGTTGATGGCTGCGATAAAGTCCTTATCATTTTGAGAAGCATTAACTTCTAACAATGAATTTGCCTCTTCTGTATTATAGCTAGAGAAAAACATCCAGCCGTGGGATTTATCTCTACCGGGGTGTGCCAGATCAAAATTGAAACCGGGCATCCTAACTTGAAAAGCAATATTCATGTGTCCACTTTCAGGATCAATTTTAACAAATGTTAAAGATCCTTTAAAGTTCCCTTTATAATCCGAAATAGGAATGTCTTTTTGCGGAATAGGTACGCCAAAACGTGTGCCAGCTACAACATATTCTGAGTTCTCAGTAATAAAAGCAGAACTATGATTACCAGCAGAATTTGGTATCTCAATAATTTCTTCTGTTTCAAAAGTTGTCAGGCTAACTCTTGCTATCCTGGGTGTATTGTTCTCGTTTATGAATACCCATCTTCCATCTAATTCACCGTTTGTTTGTGAAATATCTGGATGGTGCGAGTCTCCCCATGGTACGAAGCCATGAGAGGTCATTAACATTGGCTTAGTTTCTTCACTATATCCATATCCTTTTTCAGGGTCTTGTGAGAAAACAGGAATTACTCTGAATAAGCGACCGGATGGCAGCCCGTATACAGCCAATTGTCCGCTAAATCCACCAGAGAGGAATCCATAATACTCATCATGTTCGCCAGGAGCAACAAAGGCTTTCTCTGCCTGAGTTCCTGATAAAGCACCTTTTGATGAGTTCTTACTTTTTGATCCACTTGGTGCAGGATTACATCCTGCCATGATAATTGCAACTGAAAGAATTGTAATTGTAGTTTTTAGTATCTGTTTCATGTTGTTTAATATTAATGATTTAACTTATTGTTTTATTGTACAGTTATTTACTATTGTCTTTAACTCTAAAGTATTCCAATATTGATCTGGCATCAACCTCTTTGATATTTTGATTGGCCATTGGGGCTAGGTACTCTGCGAGTAATGCTTTGGCAACATTATTTTCAGCCAACATTACTTCAGGGTTCATAATCATATTCATTATCCACTCAGGAGAACGTCTCTCTGTTATTCCTAACATAGCAGGGCCAATGTATCTTTTATTAATTTTATGGCATGCTGAGCAATTGATTTTAAATGCTTCTTTACCTTTTGCAGCTATAACAGTGTCAATCACTCCCAAAGGAATACTCTTTATTGGGCCAATTCCTATATCCTTAACAGGATCATTATTTCCTCCAACAAAAGAATTAGCATTTTTTGTTGTTGAATCATTGTTAGAATTACCTCCGCCGCAGCTTATCAATAATAGCAGCGATAACACAAATATGCTTAAGATAATTTTCTTCATAATGCTTTTTACTCTTAATTAGATGGTTACTCAGCAGGAACTAATACATCTGCAACTACATGTACCCACCCGTTACTTACTTTTACACTTTGAAGAATTTTTGTGCCACCAACATAAATCTCGCCATCTTTATTTTCCACAACTAAGTATTTTCCAGATGCCATATATAGCTTACGTCCTTTCTTAGCCTCTTTTTTTAATTGTTTAATCGGATAGTTTGCTGGGGCAACATGGTTTGTTAGAATAAATGCTAACGTTCCTTTACTTTCAGGTTCAAGCAATGTAGCTACTGTACCCTCAGGAAGTTTGTCAAATGCCGCATTTACTGGAGCAAAAATAGTTAATGGACCAGTATTTACAACTGCATCTTCAACACCAGCAGTTTCAATTGCTACTACTAGCGTACTAAAATCATCTAATGATTTAGCAACCTGCAGTGCGTTAGCATCAGACACGTCATCACTAACACTAGCTTGGCCATGATGTTTCTTCACCTCAGTTTCTGTATCGCCTGCCGCGACTGATTTAGAGTTTTGTTTCTTATTGCCTTCATTGCACGAAACAAATATTAATGCTAATGCGGAAAGAAGAACAATGGATAGTTTTAATCTTTTCATACGATTATTATTAGATTGATAAATAAAGTCCGTTATTAACAATTCGATAATCAATAAATACGTTACCGATAAGTTAAAGGTAGCAAATTTACTTAAAAATGAGATAACAAAAAACCATACTGTTGTAAGAATCTAAAAAGGCGACATCATATATCGATCCGAATGTTAAAAAGTTAAGTGAAATACGATATATTATCACGCACTGTTGTATGTTTCAGCTAAAAGTCACCATTTTTGGCTACATAGTTTAGAAATATTCTAAATTAGAAATTGATTAAAATGGGTTAGAAGTTGGATGAAATTACACTCCAAATTCATTACAAAAAGCAAACTGACCCATTGTAAATAATATCTTCGTAGGCTTGCAATCTGATACGGAGAGAGAACAATATGGCTAAGTCTAATAAAGTTATCCCTGTTATAAAGAAGGAGGATTTATTTTCTCTGATAATTTGATTTTTGGATATAGGCGACGCTTAAAATTAAATAATAAACCATTGGAGACTTAATACTCAAGTTAGATTTAGGCATATTTCAAATGGCGGTATTAAAGAGCCAAATCTGGGTATTGCTAATTTCTTTATTTTAATTGGATTAGCGAAAATTACTTTTTAAATCCTACTTTAAGAATAATAGGTAAATGATCACTGTACCCATCATTATATTTAAATCCCACATAAGTCCTAAATGGTTTTTTGCCTAAGTATTTTTTATCTTCTTCTAATAAGAAATTTGAAACCCCAATTCTAGGTTTTTCCAGAATGCATAAACCATTATCATTAGTCAAAAGCGAGTTTGATACTATAAACTGATCAAATAAATACCAGATTCCCTTATATTTAATAGTCCCATAATCTCTATGCATATCCTTCATAACATTCGTTAACTGATTCAACGGTTTTTCTTTAGTAAAATATTCGGTGAGGTTTTGTATACTTTTATTTTGAGGTTCATCATTAAAATCTCCCATAATTATGATATTAGCATTATCATCATGAGCAGTAATTGAGTCGCATAAATCCTTTACTAGTTGTGATGCAAGCATCCTGCGTGATTCACTTCTTAAAACACCTTGGTATCTTGATGGCCAATGATTTAAAAAGAGATGTAATGTATCCTCGCATAGAGATATTTTTAAGTAAACAATTTCTCTACTTTTATACCCATCATTTAAACTCACAGGAATAAATCTATAATCTAACGATTCAACAATACTGGAATCGTAGATTACTGCAACATCTATCCCCCTCCTATCTTCCGAGTCATGATGAATAATAGCATAAGGATGAGCTTTTAATAAAGGAGTATTTATGAAATCAAGCAATACACTTCTATTTTCAACTTCACATAATCCGATAATTGTCGGGTACTGCCAATCAGATGTATGAATTATCGATTGACCAATTTTATTTAATTTCTGATCGTACCTTTTTTTTGTCCAGTAATGATTGCCCGAGGATGTAAAATCATCATCCAATGTTTTAGGATCATCCAGATGATCAAATAGATTTTCAACATTGTAAAATACTATTTGAATTGTATCACACTTTCCTGTGCCCTCATTAATTGGACTAATTGCCTTTTTAGAGTGTGTTAATTGACATAAACAACAAAACACCATTCCCCAAAGTGTAAACATAGAATATTTTTTTTCATTAGCAAGATTCAAGTATTAAATGCAACAGAATGATTAAAAATAGTTAAAAAAACTTCATTGGGAGTTTTGTATCCCAATAATTTCCTGAGTCCATTGTTTAATTTAGTGATAGTCATATTAATAGATTTATCATTGATAAGATAAAAGTCTGTTTTTTTTAGGTAGGTATTGCCTTATTAATTTATTGTTATATTCGTTTAAACCTCTTTGCCAAGGAGAATAGGGGTCAGCAAAATAGAAATCGGTTTGTAATTTTTCATGTTTCAGCAATTTTTTGATGTTGAGCAAACTCTTTTCCATTATCCGAAGTAATGGTCTTAACTAGCTCTTTAAATGGAGCAAGTAGATTGATCATCTCTTTTTTAATAGAACCGGCTTTGCTTCCATCAGTTTTAGCCATAAGTTCAAACTGGATTTTACGCTCAGTTGCTGTAAGAATAGCCGTTTGATGGTTTTTTTACCGATAGTAGTATCGGCCTCCCAATCTCCAAAACATGCTTTTGTTTGTACAATTTCTAATCGTTCCCCTACCATCACCCGATTAGGTATTTGTCCCCTTTGATGTTTTCTGTTAAGCCGTTTTCTACGCCATCTACAGGCCGCCCTTAAGTGTATATACAATTCGCCTCCTTTTTTCTGGTCTCCATAAATGTATTGATATATACGTTCTACACTTACCATCGATATATTATTTAAATCACACCTTCCTTTTATTTGTTCTGTGGACCATTGCTTTTGCATAAGGGCTTTGTCTATATAATGCTTCATGTTTATATCAAGTACACTGTGCTTATAAGCTTCTTTTCTTCGTTCATCACTAATAGTTTGCGCATAATGAGCACGATAAACCCGCTTTTTACTATTTCGACTTAATTCCCTGCTTATAGTGTCTTTGTTAACACCGATCTCTTTTTCTATTTGGGAAAGTGAATGTTTTTCTTTTAAAACAATTCTCAATTTGGTATCTTTGAGAGTCGGTTGATTGTTGGTAATTCATCAGCAATCAGTTTTGTCAAATATCGGAAAGATAGCTTTCCGACATTTGTGTTAACCGTTGCACTTATTGTTCGAACTTAGTTTATAAAAAAAATGCAGGTATGAACAAAAATATTTATACTTATAAGAATGATTGCTAATGTCTGATAAACAACCTGTTATCAAGTTGTGATTAATTTTTATTCTTATTATTTAGTAAAATGTGGTTACCTTTTAGTTAAAAACAGAATTAATATATACCAAGTGGCGAAATACAACTTAGAAGAAACATTAGAAGGAATTCGTCGGAATGATCTTAATGTAATGCAGTTTGTTTATAAAGAACTTTACTCTGGTATACAATTCTTTGTAACCAGTAATAGTGGAAGTGAAAGTGATGCACAAGATATTTTTCAGGAAGCTCTTGTAATCATCTTCAGAAAGTTAACAGATGGACAACTAAAAGTTACTTGTACATTTAAAACTTACCTCTACTCAGTTTGTAGACTATTATGGCTTAAGCAATTAGAAAAAAGAAAAACAAAAGATGAGGTATCGATTGATAACGAAAATTTCATCGAACTTACAGAAGAAACTCAAGATGTAATCAGACAATCAGAAAGATATAAGCTTTATCAAACACACTTTAAAAAACTAAGTGATGATTGTCAGAAAATTTTAGAAATGTCACTTGAAAAAACTTCTCTAAGAAGGATTGCGGAGATTATGGGATATAAGTGCGAGAAGTATGCAAAAAAGAGAAAATTTCTTTGTAAAGAAAAACTGGTAGATGAAATTAAAAAAGACCCAACATTTAAAGAATTAGCAAAATGAAGCAACGATTTGAATTAATAGAAAAGTACATTGATGGAAGTTTAACTTCGGAAGAGTCCAATTCGCTTGAGCAACTTATTACCTCTGATAGTGCATTCTCAAAAGAATATCAATTAAGGCTTGAAGTAAATAAAGCCATTATGGAAAAAAATATAATGAAATTTCGGGATAACCTTAATATGATCTATAACGAGCATAGATCACTCCCTGGTGTAGTCCGACTGTTATTTGTTAGAAACTGGCATTTAGTCTCAGCTTCAGTTGCTATTTTAGTTATTATTGGAGGCTTCCTTATTTCAAGACTCAACAATTCATCTGCAGACCGAATATTTGATAAATATTATTCTTCTGAAAATGCAATTTATATGACAAGATCAAGCGAGTTGGTTGTTGATGCTGAATTAAGTATTGCACTTGAGAAGTTTCAAAATAATGAATACGGTGAAGCTATTAACTTATTAGCTATGCTTGAAGATAACGTGGTTGCACAATACTACCTTGGCTTATCATATATGGAAACTGATCAATTTACTGAAGCTAAAGAGTCATTCCAGTTTATTCTTGACCAGAGTAATAACTTATTCATCGAGCAGGCGAAATGGTATCAAGCACTCTGCTTACTTAAACTTGACAACAAAGAAGCTGCAACAGAGTTATTTACAAGTATACTCAATGATGACAGCCTATATAATGAGAATGCCACAGATATCTTGCGAAGGCTGAAATAAGAAATCATAGTAATTAATTAAATTAACTATCCTGATACGTCGGGGTAGTTTTTTTCTTTTTTAGGAGAAAGATAATAATTAACAATACAACGAAAGCACCATAGATCATACTGCTATGATATCGATTATATTTCAACGGATTGGTGTTCCCTATATTAACATATGCCGCCCAAAAATAGGGATGTGCCCTGAATGGGGAAGCAGTTGCAAGATAATCAATCTTTGCCTCCTGAAGTGCAACATCTTTCGCCAGGCCATTTTTTAGTTTCCTATAAAAACCGGTCATGATATCTGCACCCGATTTGTCATCTACTTCCCAAAGGGTCATAATAATACTTGGTACCCCGGAATAAATAAAACCCCTTGCTAAACTCATAATTCCTTCACCATTAATAATTTTTCCACCTCCGGTATTACATGCACTTAAAACAGCTAACTGAGCATTTAAAGTAAGATTATATATTTCATAGGTATTTAAAAATCCGTCTTCAATTGAACCTAATCCTTGAGTAAAAACCAGTTTCGAATACATTGGATCTTTATCATCCAAAATTGTATGCATGGCAAAATGCAAAACATCGTAATTGGGTGAATTTATTTTAAAATTTTCCTCACTTGCCATATCATTAGTAAAAACCGTGCTATTGAAAATCTCACTCACATTTGCCACTTCTTCTTGTGCGTTCTTTAATGGATTTAGTCTTGCTGTAGGATCTCTTAGTTGATTTAAGTCATTGGTTGTTGAACTCTGATAAGATGGCGCAAAGGCTAATACACTATTTCCACTTGATTTGGCTTCCATATTCTTGAATAACAAAGTTGATGAATATGAATAACTGATGGGGTGTGTCTTAATTAAATACGATAAGTTTCGATAATTAATGCCAGAAAAGTCAGGCAATTCCGTAACTAATGCTTCATATGCTAAATATCCCAGTTTCCCATCAGGAATGATAATTAACTTTTTATCAGAAATCTCACTCAGTAAACCCGAAAAAAGAACCTTAAATAATTCGTTGGAAGCTGACACGTAGACCTTGAAATCTTCAAGGCTATGATTCGCAAAGTCAATATTAGCAGCATTTTGAACAATTTTCAGGTTAATAAAAAAATTAGAATCGATCGATGTCTTCACAAATTTACTTATCTCAGAAGTTATGAGGTAAGTATAAACTGCCGAATCCAAAAGGATATATTCAAGAACTGCCTGGTTCTCATTTAGCTGGTCTTTTATATAATTAATACTTGAAACGTTAGAATTGTATTTTAGTTCAAAATATGCTGGATAAGCATCTCCAAAGAAAGCGATTAAGCTATCATATCTATTGGTAAGATCGAATAATCGACGCTCCCATAAAACGATTCTACTACTATCCGGGTTAAACGAATTTAGTTGTTCATAAATCAGTTGCTCATAAGCGTTAATTCGTTTCTTTAAATCTTTTTCCAAGCTCAATTGTTCTGAAGGTATACCACCAAACTCCATTGCCTTCATGTCTTGCATTGAGGAAAGGAGTACCGCAGCCTTATTTCCTTCAGCAAAGCGAAAGGATTTATTTAGAAGGCTCTCATCCTTGGTTAATTCATAGTACGTAAAGTATGTATTATAGGCCTTATCGAACTCTTTTTTAGTTTCATCAGTTAAAATAAATTTACTATCTGTTTTTAGTCTTGATTTTAGTCCATCAAAAACTTCTTTAGCATTTTCATAACAATTTAAGCTGGCCTCCAAATAATTAATCGAATCAACTTGTGTATAGAGTTTCGAAAAAGCCTTTGCCTTGCTTAGCAAAGCAACTAAGAGTGATGATTCTGAAATTGGATGTAAATTCTTTGGGTTACTAAATATATTCTTATCAAAGAAATTATAATCATTGGCGATAAGTGATTTCTGATAATTTTTTAAAGCATTTAAATAATCTTCAGATTTATAGTAGTAGTCACCATATAAAGTATAAATATATGAAGCATTTGAATTTTTAGCATCAAAATTTAAGTTCTGCACTTCCAATGCTAAGGCAATGTTTTTTTTAGCTAATTCTAATTGATTCTGATCTAATAAAAATTTACCGTATTTCTGCAACGCATATCCATATTCAAAATGCATACTGCCAAATGCATTTTTTACTTTCTCAATCGAAAGATGGAAATATTCATTGGCTTTTACAAAGTCTTGAGTCTTTGCATAAACGTCTGCCATATTTCGTAATAATATTGACTGAGAACTTGGATCGTTTTGAGTATCCAGACCACGTTGAAAAAAATCTTTTGCCTGATCATAATCTTTCTTGGCCAGATACACAGATCCTAGATTATTATTGATCTGAGCAATTTTCGGATGATCTGGATCTAGAATCTCGTTATAAATATTCAGTGCATTTTTAAAAAACCTTTCTGCCTCTTCAGAATCAGCCATTTGAAGATAGATACCTCCTTTATTGAAATATACACCAGCAAGAGATGCAGATTCATTACCAAATGCTTTAATATATATTGATTTCGCTAGATCATAGTAATTAATTGCTTCATCGAAAAGACCTAATATTGAATATAAACTCCCTAAATTGAAATAAATCTGACCAATGGCAGGATCATCCTCATTTAAAACTTCACGGCTAATTTCCAGGGTTCTGTTAAAATACTCGAGTGCTTTTTCAAAATCACCCATTCTTGCGTAGATAATACCAATATTCTGCGAATACGCTGCAATATCATCTTGTTGATTTTTGGAAAGCATGGCTAATCTCAGGGCACTCTCATAATATTGATTTGCTTTCATCAAGTCGCCCAGGTAATAGTAATAGATTCCCATATTATTCAACGATTTGGCCATCAGTGTGTCATTTGGACCATTAATCTCTGTTCTGATAATAATGACTTGATCTAATAATTCAATGGCGATATTATAATTACTTCTCCCTCCAAACAAATTAGCCTTCTGATGCAAAAGTTCAGCATAAAGCTCTCTATACTCTTCTATCTTAAAATTAGTTGAATTTTCTAATTTATTGATGCAAGTATCCATGTTTGCATACTGATCTGTAATGCGGTAAATATCAGCTAAACGAAGGCAATAATGAATATAATCTATCCAATCTTGATCAGATTCCGTTTCACTGACTAACAATTTATAATGATAAATCGCACTATCATATTTTGCCTCTGAAACAAATTGTTCAGCTAATAAAGCATTATTTGATTCATGATCTTGAGAATAGCCTACTATTGATAAAAACGCAAGTATAATGAGAAGATTATATTTACCCATTATACCTCTAATTATGGGGAGGAACATATTTAAAACAATTAGATTTATTTA
>PIVJ01000544.1 GCA_003353955.1 Bacteroidota bacterium
AGCGCTTCGCAAGCACAGCAAACACAGCCCCTTGAGCAAAGCAATCGCAAGCAGGCGGTTGTTTTTGACACCCAGAGCCATCACACAGTCGATGTTCCGGTGAATGACCCCGCATGCTCTGATAGCGAAGGTTATCAATTCTGCCATCACGTCGGCATTATGTTGTTTAGCGCCTTTCTTAGTTCACTGGAAAAGACAACAGGCGAAGGCGCTGTGCTGATGAAGCAATGGGTAGTGTCGATATTGCTCGGAGCCGTCAATATCGAACAAAGCAAATTACTCAGCTGGGAGGCGTTGCGCTTTTTGCTCGGTGACGTGGTAATGAATTTGAATGAGCAGCGCCAACGCCTGGGCGAGCTTGCCTTGAGCGCCCAGCTCAACAAGCTCCTGCAGTTAAATGGCGAGGCTGTGGGCATTAGCCAATGTCGTGATTTTTATTATGACCCCCACAGCAAACATTACACCGGTGCGCATAAGACGTTAAAGGGGCGGTGTTCACGCTTGCGCTTTGCCGAGAAAGTCTTGCATATGGATTTTATCCATACCGCTTCAGGGTTTCCGGTCTACATTTCTCATGACGATAATTTTTACGATTTACGCGAACGATTCTTCGATGTAACCAACTCGTTTCGTGACCTATTTGAATTGACTCAACACAGGGCAATTACCTTTGTTATCGACCGAGGTATCTACGGTATAGAGACCTTTGAGAAGATCATTAGCGACAAAGCCGAGACCTATTTTGTTACGTGGGAGAAAGGCTACAAAAGTGACTTAAAAGAAAACAGAACCTGGGCAGGTCATTTCAGTCTCTACAAAGCACGCAACTCCAGCAAAGATCTGCGTCGGTACACATTCAAATATGATGATGAACCCTGGCCTGGCCATAAAACCGTGCGTCGCCTTATTGTTCGAGCGAGCAACCCCAAAGGCAATACGATTGAAGTATCCATATTAACCAATGATTGGCAGCGAGCAGCGAAAACAGTC
>PIVJ01000545.1 GCA_003353955.1 Bacteroidota bacterium
GCTTGAAGACGTGCATCTTCATCGTCTGTCAGTTCATGGTGGTTCTTGACCAATAGCCAACGGCAGCCTTTGAGGACATCTCGGGTCTCCTGGTCAGCATGGCGCTGCACACTACGACGCAGTTGGGTCAGGCGGTCATTGAGCTGTTTCATGACATGAAAGCGGTCAGCCACCAAGTTGGCATGAGGTAGTTTGGCCTGAACAGCCAGGCGATAGGGGTTCCACATATCGATGGACACCACTCGTATCCCTTGGCGAGCATCGGCTGTCAAGGCGTCAAACCACTTTTCCAGCCGTTTTTTCTCTCTGCCAGGCAAGACTGCGATTACACAACGTCGTTCCAGATCAGAAATGACCAAAGCAAACTGCTTGTGTCGCTTCTTGAGGGCAATCTCATCAATGCCCAATACCCGGACCCGTGGGCTGCCCTGCAGACGCACGGTCCGCCTAGCCCAGCGTTTGAAAATGCCCTTCACGGTGGCTTCATGCAATCCTTCTTCTGCAGCCACCGCCTTGCAACTGCTATCCAGGCAGCGCCGAAAGATGTGCTGCTCAAAGCGTCGCGTTTGCCGGCGCTGCCTATCGAGCCATGGCAATCCTTCTGTAAAGGGTCGTTCGCAACTCTCGCAATCGAAGCGACGCCCGCGGAAATGCACAAAGGTGCGCTTTCCCCAGACGCCCAAGTCTCGCACGCAGCGCATCTTGCCATCATGGCTCTGCGCCGAAACCGTGCGACAACGAGGGCATATCGCAACCGCATCACGATGTTCGCAGTACAGATGCACAATCTCGTTCTCGCCTCTTTGTTCTATCTCATAATCAGTCACTATCAAACCCGGTAAATCTAATAATTGGCTTACCGTGATCGTTGCAACTCTCTGCACTGCCTTTCCTATAGCACGCTTGGCTGCTTTGGCTGCATCTTTGATCGGCTTCACAACTTCTGGCAATAAGGCTACGCTTGACATCAGGACCTCCTTGGTGATTCC
>PIVJ01000546.1 GCA_003353955.1 Bacteroidota bacterium
CTGGGAGGGGTCGACTCTATACAGCAATATCGATAGAGAACAAGTACCCTCCATCCTGGGACAGAACCCCCTAATGACAGAACAACAGACTGGCATCACCTGAAAGGAGAAAAACAGTTAGTAGAAGAAACTAGAGGCTACCTACCTATAACTTTACTTGACTTCATGCGCATGGTTCACTTTCATTGCCCCGATCGTTCTCGTTTCCTCACGTGACTCCAATTTTTTTTTATTATCCTCTTTCACTACATTGTGTTTGTACGAATCCCCTCTCCTTCACATTTCCCTTCTCTATGACATACGTGTACTGCTGTGACCCATTTCCTGAAAGAAAACAAAACACCTCTTAATATCAGTAGGTAGATTCCAATGCTTTTATTTATTACAAGTACATGTAGGTATCGGCTTCACTGTTGCTCGGTAAGAAGGGACTGACAACCATCCAGCCTGGGAGGGGTTGACTCTATACAGCAATATCGATAGAGAACAAGTACCCTCCATCCTGGGACAGAACCCCCTAATGACAGAACAACAGACTGGCATCATCTGAAAGGAGAAAAACAGTTAGTAGAAGAAACGAGAGGCTACCTACCTATAGCTTTACTTGACTTCATGTGCATGGTTCACTCTCATTTCCCTGATCGTTCTGGTATCGTCACGTGACTCCCATATTTTGTTATTATCCTCTTTCACTACATTGTGTTTGTACGAATCCCCTCTCCTTCACATTTCCCTTCTCTGTGACATACGTGTACTGCTGTGACCCATTTCCTGAAAGAAAACAAAACACCCCTTAATATCAGTAGGTAGATTCCAATGCTTTTATTTATTACAAGTACATGTAGGTATCGGCTTCACTGTTGCTCGGTAAGAAGGGACTGACAACTATCCAGCCTGGGAGGGGTTGACTCTATACGGCAATATCGATAGAGAACAAGTACCCTCCATCCTGGGACAGAACCCCCTAATGACAGAACAACAGACT
>PIVJ01000547.1 GCA_003353955.1 Bacteroidota bacterium
TAAACCAAGTATACTACAACAGCTATCATCTCAGGGAGAATATGCAACAAAGTGTTGAAATGGGGGTAAATAGGCTGCTGAGGGTGCACTGGATGTTGTTCATACCCAGTTTCGTTGAAATCCATGGCCTTTAAAGATCTAGAAAATAGTAGCATCTCGACCTCATAATAAAAATGCAAATATATTTCAGGTTGATAAAAAGTGACTGATACAGTGCAATGTTTGAAACTCGCAAAGTTTTAACAACTTTTGTGTGCAAAAACAACCAAATTACGGAACTCGCTCCGGAAACTGCCGAACAGGTGACGTCATCTGTGGAAGGGGGTGGGCGAATTTGCAGCCAAACTCAGTTAAAAGCAGCTCGCGTTCAACGTCCGATTCCAGCAATTACGAGGATGATCTGAGGTATGTTTCGGCGGGATCGACTCAGGATAATATGTAGATGATAAGAATGAACGGGATTAACATGGCAGAGGTAAATCAAGTGTCCATAGGGCCTATATTCTGCATAGATCTTCGAACTACGGCACACGCCGTCGGTGGCGGCGCCATCGCTGTCCTGAATGTAGGTCACACGGGCAAATCGGATAACTGCGCATGCGCTTTCCTCCCATATAGGGGAAAAATCAATAGTTTCTGATACTTTGTTGCATGGCTGGGCCGGATCAAACGAATAATTCGAGCGAGTTCGGGAACGCTCGGGGGTTCGACCACAGTTGACGTCATAAACCCGACAGTGTCGTTTTCGAGTGGGCGCGGCCAGGGGGTTGGGGAGAATGCTCCCAGGGGCCCATATCGGAGTGGGTGAGTTGAATTGGCAGTGCAGGTGTTTTATTTGCATACTGTGGTCATATTCATGACCACAAGCGGCCAGTGTTTTCTAGATCTTTAAGGAAACTTATTAGTCCGAAGGCCAGTTCTGAAAGTGTTAAGTTTGTGTTTTTGCTTAACATGTTTAGTACCACATGGCAACCGGTTGGGTC
>PIVJ01000548.1 GCA_003353955.1 Bacteroidota bacterium
ATTTGACCTTGACCCAAATCGTTTTATTCACTGACTTTTGCAAACCTCCAGCAACGATTCGTCTACCAGTGACCTTAACCAACTCAATAGTGCGAACGATATACCGAATTCACGGTTAGTGTCAGGTGATGGTCTATGGTCACGTGATGTGACGTCACGCATGGTTAAGTTCGGATGAAAGCAACATTAGGCAGTCGTCAAGGCCTGTTTCCAGCAACAGTTATTGTCTTACCTGGTTTGAACGTCATTGAGTGGTCGAACGGCACCCGTGAAAAAGTGTTAAAATGCCCAATATTGGTGACGTCACTCATTCATGCATGACTAATCACAGATAATTCTTATCAATAATGATAAAGGGCATTCCTTGTCTAGGCAGAATGGCATGATGCGTTTTTGGTTCCATGGCCAATTTTCAGAGTAAAAGCCAATTTTGTCCGTTTTGCATCCCCCTGCATCCGCATCCGTATCACATTGCTGCTTTGACTGAATAACACATCCCGCTATCAAAGTAGTGTACAAGGGTTGATAATCGATCGTTTTCATTCTGAGATCATTTAGAAGGCTAGAACTCCCCACAGATCGAATGGAAGATGACGGTTTTCATTTTTACTGCTGTCGTTCTGACGACCTAATTACAATAATTAATTAAAACCAATTAAGCATTAAGTATCTTTCCGAACAAACATTAGCTCAAAACTAGAGACGTCGGTCTTTCACGTGTCGTTTACCTCATAATTTTAGACCCATTGCTACATTTTCTATAGCGTTTCACATATGACCAATATTTTGCAGATTTCTCACCTCAATCCGATCGGGCGAAACTTTTTTTGCCCAGTGTATTTGACGGGTGAATGTCAACAAAGCATACACTGCCGAGTAAAAGTCTTAAACCCCCCTAGCAGATGTACTTCTGGAGAAAATATTGGTCATTCGTGAAACGCTACAGAAATTTTTACAATTGGTCTAAAATTATGAGGTAAAC
>PIVJ01000549.1 GCA_003353955.1 Bacteroidota bacterium
TTAAAAAACAAGCCTGGATCTGCAGTATATTCCTTGTTGTTAATCAGAGCCGTCTTGGCTATTGCTTGTAGTGGTTGGAAGCGTATTTCCTCTGCCACTGCCCTGGATATCCCAGCCGTATAACGTGTATCCCAATTTCCATCATCATACAGAGCTTCTAACACTCCAGCATCATTCAATATTCTGCCAGTGTCCACTATTAGACACCTCATGGCACTTCTCACGTCCGTGGCTCCATAATGCCACCTCAGCTTAGAGTTGAGGAGGGTTTCTTTATCGAGGCTCATCAGCTTATTGAACCCCGAACCTACCTCCTCCGTAAGCCACTGCTCTAATAGCTCATGGCTACTTACATCTATACCTTGAAGGCATAATCCTCTGAGGATATCTGGTTCTATCCTCTCCAAATGGTTTATAGGAGTACATTCCACTCCTCTCGTCAGCCCCCAGCTCTTTGCCTGCCTGTTATATCGTTTCACCTGATCAATATATCGAAGAAGGTCCCCCCTGTCAATCCTCTTTAGCTCAGGAAGCCTTGGGGCTTCCACACTGACTGCCAAATGCTGTTTTTGGGACATGTGTTGGGGGTTAGGGGGTCTAGAGCCCTGTCTGGGCTCCACCCTTAGAGGAAGGCTCGTATCTGCCTCCAGGGTGAAGGGCTGACTCCCTTCATAGATATCTGTACTCTCCCCTTCCTCATACAGGTAGGGAAGATGATGTTCTTCCATAGGGTTAGGATTAGGGTTAGGGGTAGGGCCAAGGAGGTTATTCACTCCTTGGGTAGACTCCACTGCTATGTTTAGTGATCCCTCTTGTCAAATTAAGTATACTTAAGTATTGTAGGGTCTCGGTAAGTACACGAGACCGGGCTAGCCAGGGAACTCTTAAACAAACATAAGAGTGATATTATTTAATGGTGTTAACGAACTACTCAATATATGTATGTATACCTTATAAGGTGTACATACTCACAGACAAACAT
>PIVJ01000550.1 GCA_003353955.1 Bacteroidota bacterium
CTAATTTGACCTCTGTGACCTTGACCTTTGACCTTTCAAGTTTATCTTCGAACTTGATCTGTGGGACCTGCCCAGGAAGGTTCCCACCCAGTTTGGTTAAGATCGGGTAAGGGGAAAGTGGAAAAACTTTGTCTCATTTAAAAGTGTGACGGACGGACGACGCCAGAGGTGATGACTATATGTCCCCCCTTCGGGTGAAGGGGTGGACATAAAAAGTGTTTTGACCTATATCTCGGAGAAAGTACGTAGCAGTGATCTAATTTTTGGTATGCAGGATAGATACATTCATAGAAAGAGATCATTACTATTCATGGTTGCAGCTATTTGCCGTATCGTCGCCCAATTCATCTTACACACATGGATTGCCTTGCGGATCATTATTTGACAATGTGAGAAGGTGAAATTGTGATTGTTCAAGTTGTGAAATTAATTGGACTATTGACTGTTTCTAGGGCCAGATGCTGGAAGTAATGTACATGTATGTTGGTCGGCTTTGCTGAGGTGTATGCTACAACGGTTGTGTGAAGCTGTATATTAAATTAAATAAATATTTTTATTACAAAAAAAAATATTAGATTGCCCATATGTGTTATGCGAGTCATACAAACTTTATATACCACTGCTAGTTATGATTTGACCGACCGTTCTTGACTGCCATGCATTGAATATGGCGTTTGACCTACATGTATATTTCAATGAAATAGGTAACAGTGACCTATTTCTTGAAATGTAGGTCATTTTTGCCTAGAGGTGTCCAAAATGTCAAATACATTTGATATTTGACCATTACTGGTCAAATAAGTAGTTGTTTTCAAAACAACAAATATCTCGGAGATAGTAGGTCACATTAGCCTAATTTTTGGTATGCAAGTTTAGATTGCCCATATGTGTTATATGAGTCATATAAACTTAACATAAATCCAGTAGTTAAGATTTGAACGACCATTGTTGATGGACAGATTGCTCAAAAGAATGCATCC
>PIVJ01000150.1 GCA_003353955.1 Bacteroidota bacterium
TTTTGATAAAAGACACCAAATCAGGCAGTAATAGAAAAATGACCAAAGCCAAGGCTCTTAGCCTTGGCTTACTATCGTATTTTTGGTGTAAATTTGGGTTTGTGAATTATTCAGGTTAGAACAAATGAAGTTGAATCGTTATCAAAAATCATAGAGGTGTTATAACCCCACAAACTTTCTTGTTTGTTTTTTTCAAGAAATGAAATAGCTTTTCTGATAACTTTTTTATTAAAGTCAATATTTGAAATATTATTGAGTATGAAAGCTGTACTCCAAACATTACTCAAACCAGCATTCGTATCATAATCAACCCAACTACCATTATCATTTTGATGTTCAATAACAAAGGTTTTAGCTAAATTTAAACGGTACTTAATCGTTGATTCAACATCTGTAATCAAATCATTTGATAACTGGATTTTTGCATATAATTTTTGTTTATAATTATTAATTTTATCAATAGCTTGTAGTGTCTCTTTTTCTTGCCTTTCGATAATTTCTATCCAATTTTTAGCTTTTTGCTTTTTAGCAAACAGTTTACTTTTATCAAATTCTTTTAATGCTTTTTTCCTGATAGAGGTAGCAATCCCTTTGATATAAATTAGTTTTTTGATTTCAGATAAATTCAATTCATCTATTTTATATCCTCTTTTCTGCAAAGTAGTAGTAGCTTGATGATATGCCCAGTTAAATTGATTGTTTTTTAAGTCCTCTTCTAAATCTTGCAAATCATCTATTAATTGTAAGCCAACTGAAAAATGGAAATGTGATTGTAAAAAATCATTGTATTTTTCATGGTCTTTCTCATTTGATAAAACGTATAAACAGTCAATAGCAACTTTGCCAAAAGCAGCTTTTAAGTCAGCAACTTGTTGGTATTTTTTGTAACTTGGATTTAAGGCTAGTTGTTTTTCTAATCCTATGGCTTTAAAATAGTCTTCTTGTCTTTTGCTCCATAAATCCCAAAAGCTATTGTCTAAACCAAAAACAGTGGTTAATAGTTTTATGCTTTCTTCCTGTAATTTATTACTCAGAAATAATTGCTTAGATTTTGATGCTGTTGTTTTATCGTCAATTAATTGGTCGAGCAACAAGACTGATCTGTAGTACAAAAATCCTGCGGTGTTTAGCTTTTCTATGACCTCTTGTTTTTTGATAGTAAAAGACTCAGCAAAAAGCTGCGGATAATTTAAGTATAACTCGTCAGATTTTAAAAGCGAAATTCCTAATCTTAGGAATGTGTCGGAAGATATATTTGTAAATGCATCTTTCTGTTCGTCAGTGTTTATCATTTTCAATGAATTGTTCATTCAATGTTCGATTTTTCTCTAGGCTGTTTTTGATTTCCTTTTCCACAACTGTATAATCCAATACATTAAATGAATTCCAAAATTCTTGATTATAAGGCTTTGTTGGAGGAATAATTTTATTGTAATTGATGTTTCCTCTTTTTCTAGGCTTAGTTGTATCGCCAACCTGCAAGTCATAAACCACCAATTGTGCATCCATATTAATTAGTATTTGAATACTTCCATCACTTGAGGATAATTTATGTGTTCTATTTAACGAAGTATTACGTAGATACCAATGTCCTTGATATTCGAAATATCTAGATGACGAAAGTTCTTTGACTACACTCACTTTGACCTTTTTTTTGCGACCTTTGTATTTGATATGAATTTTTCTTTCAGGGAAATATTTTAAATGTCTTTTAGATACTTTTGCATCATACCCAATAAATGCGGAGTCACATTTCCGTATATAAATTGTTCCTTCAAGAGCTGTTTTTTGAAGGTCATCTTTAGGCTTTGTTGAAACTGCATAAACAATAGATGTATCAACGCTTGTAATATTCATTTGGAAGTCATAATCTTCAAAAAAATTTGGAGGGAAATTTAATGGACGAAGCCTATTAATTAATCTTGAAGGGGACATTTCATAGCTCATATTGTTTTGCAGCATATCATTACTTACTCGGCTCTCTATAAGTTTAACACTTCGGTTATTGATGTCGTTTCCGTAAAAATTATCTTGATAAATTCCCATAACAGCATCTGTTAATCTTACATAGTTGGAATCCTGTTTGAGAAGTTCCCGATAAAAGGTCTTCATTTTAACAGGAACACTTATATAATGGTCTTGCATTTTTTTTAATGCCCCTTTGAGAATTTCTTTAGACATATCTTTAGAGCACACAACTACTTCTTCCAAAAGAAGTACATTAGGCTCTAAGTATATTATTGATTGCTTTATGTTCTCAAGCGAGTTTAGATCCATTAATAGACTTTTGTATCCAATACAAGAAATTCTAACTTGATAAGTTGCGAATTCAGAGGCTACTGTAAGACCGAAAACACCATCCATATTGGTTATTGTTCCAAGGTTTGTGTTTTCCAGGTAAATATGTGCTCCAGTTATTGCTGTACTATCTTCATAATTTAAGAGTTCGCCATTAATCTCTATAAAAGGCTGTGTGTTAGCCAATTGACTAACACACAGTAATATGGCCATCAAAGATAATTTACCATTCATAATTTGGCATATCTGTACTCGAATTATCAGTAACTAATTTTCCACCAAGCCAAGGCTTCATTTCCAATCTTTCTTCTAATTCTTCTACATTAAATTGTGATAGCATTTCTGCTTCTTGCTTTTTTAAAGCATCTTTTTTTGTTTCCATTTTTTTGTTTTTAAAGTGAATTAATAAAATCCCTGATTTAGAGTTATGGGGTTTCTTCTCATAATAATTGCTGCAAGCTTAAGATTAGGAATGGACATTATGTGTCCGTTCCTATATTTTTATAATTCCATTGAGCATTTTATTTTGTTATCTTTGTCACTATACCTCCTTTCTTGTTTAATGGTTTAATTACATTTGCTTATTGTTTTATCATTTCTTCATTTAAGGAGGTTTTTTATTATTGAACTATCCCCAGAAAGATATTCATTAAAATATATTTTTCTTAATTTTTTAGTTATTGAACAATTCAATCTATAACAAACTGGATTTATTCAACGAACAATATTTTCCTTAATGATTTATAGCTGAAAGCTTATTTTCGGTGAATATAAGATAGCGAAAGCGGGGAACCCTCAGTTTCGTTCACTAAAACTTGAAAGCCATCTAGTATTCGACTGCAAAAGTCAAAAGATTTTTTGAAATTTCCAAATAAAAATCAGATTTTTCTGAATAAGGGTCAAAACTAGTATCGAGTCAAGCTAAAATTGTCGCATAATTAATAAAACTGCTTAAGTGGGTGTTTTTAGATTCTGCCGGAGTATTTTTCCGTTAAGTGATTCATGTCTCTACCTACTTTTTTGTCTAGTAACCTTGCATATATACGTGTCATTTCGAGTGAGCTATGGCCGAGCATTTTTGAAACGCTTTCGATTGGGACGTCATTGTTCAATGTTATTGTGGTGGCAAATGTATGTCGAGACACATGGCTTGTGAGTGTTTTTGTGATTCCGCAGATATCTGCTATTTTTTTTAGATAGGCATTCATTTTTTGGTTTGATGCTACCGGTAATAGTACATTTTTTTCTATTACGACAGGATGATCTTCGTATTTGTCGATGATTGATTTAGCCACCGGTAGTAATGGAATGTTGCTTTGAACATTTGTCTTTTTTCGTTTGATGTTTATCCAGTGTTTTTTGTCAACACCTATGATGAGGTTTTCTTTTGTGAGTCTTTTTAAATCGGAATATGCTAAGCCAGTATAGCAGGCAAACAGGAAACAGTCTTTGACTATTTCGAGCCTGTCGATGGTGAATTTTTTATTTATTAGAAGGTTGAGATCTTCGTCTGACAGAAAATCACGATCTACCTTTTTTAAGGGCAGTTTGTAATTAACAAAAGGATCTTTTTTTAACCATCCATTGTTTAATCTTTTTTAGGGTATAATTCCCCGCAGCTTGCTGCGTAATAAATATTTTTGTTAGTATGAGCGAAAGCAAATACATACATAAATCTCACAATGTTTCTGTATTGATTTACCATT
>PIVJ01000551.1 GCA_003353955.1 Bacteroidota bacterium
CGTATGGGGTACGGGATAAAAAACTGCCCCAGAGGATGACGTTTTTAACGTTTTTTTTCTATGATCTGATGGTGCTGCCATCTCTTAAGGCGGCGATGCAGTCAGAAGGGGGGTACCCTTGAATTTGTTTGACTGGTGTGTTTGTTATTGCAATTAGGTCCACATAACCATACATATCTAGCAAGGTAATGAAATTATCTTTCAATTGATACCACTCAAAGCCAATTTGGATGATTATTAAGGTCACGGTGCACATTTCCGCATTTTTTAGCAATTTTGAACAAAATTGAAATTAGCTCCCTAACCTTCAAAGTTACAGGTTTGAAATTTGGTACAGAAATATAGAGGCATATAACCTACA
Organism: Bacteroidota bacterium; assembly: GCA_003353955.1. Taxonomy (GTDB): domain Bacteria; phylum Bacteroidota; class Bacteroidia; order Bacteroidales. The sequence continues at coordinate 362 of PIVJ01000551.1, forward strand.
AAACGGTGTCTCAAATTTTTTATATCTGTCTCCATTATTTTTTTATCAAGTGATGATTTTGGAAACTGAATTCTTACCAGTATTAAAAAAATGTTGAAATCTCTACATTCAATATCTCAACAATAAAGGCCAATAAAAAAAATTTGAGACACCGTTTTGCAGGTCACATACCCATGTACTTGAATAACAATTTTCATAAGAATATCATAAAAGATGAATGAGCTATTTTCAATTGAAAATAAAAAATCAGTGTTTTTTATGTCACCGATTTTGTACCCTGGAATTCAATCTGTCTATTACGTAACACACCACAAATGAATGCAAATTTACTCAAGTAGTCCTTATGTAGTGTACTAACAGGTAATAATACCATTTAGTGTGTACCTACACCTTGGTTTGGTAAAAATAGCAAAATGCATATTTGCTGTCAAATTAGCCATCTGACTGCATCGCCGCCTTAACTAATAAAGGCTCTGTATACAATAATTACAATAATTATATATTATAAGAGGTTCCTACTTGCTTAATTAAAGAACACCACTAAGAACGTATACGTGAAAGGCCAAATTACATAGAAACAGGGATTTGATAAATTACAATTCACCTGTAGGTCGAT
>PIVJ01000552.1 GCA_003353955.1 Bacteroidota bacterium
GTATTAGTATTAGTATTAGTATAGGATAGTATAGTATTAGTATCTAGGATAGTATTAGTATTAGTATAGGATAGTATTAGTATAGGATAGTATAGGATAGGATAGTATTAGTATAGGATAGGATAGTATTAGTATAGGATAGGATATATCAACGAATTTCAAACTGTTTTCAATGTTTAAAATTAAAAAGTAATATTTTTGCAGTGAAATAAGCAGCAATGGAAGAAAATAAAGATAAATCCTCAATTGAAGATTGGCGAAACAGGAGAAATAAAGTAAAAGTTCACAACAAAAAGTTGATAAAACGGCTTTCAAAACTAAATGATAAAAAATTACATGTAATTTCTGAAGGATTGCATGATAGAGTTTTTGAGAAAGTCAACTGTTTGGACTGTGCTAATTGCTGCAAAAGCATACCTCCAATAATTAATGAAACAGACACTCGCCGAATGGCCAAACATTTGGGAATGAAAGTTACTACATTTAAAGATAAATTTGTTAAAGTTGATGAAGATATGGACATGGTAATGAATCAATCTCCTTGTCCCTTTTTACAAGAAGACAACAAATGTTTAATCTATGAATACCGACCAAAAGCCTGTAGGGAATATCCTCATACAGAAGATTTTGAGTTTGCCAAAAACCTAAAATTACATGCAGTAAATGCACATTATTGTCCAGCAGTTTTTCATATTCTTGAAGACTTAAAAACAAAGCTGTAACATTCGATAGGGGTTTTTCGTTTTATGGTTGTTATAATTATAGACCATAAAACACAATCCAAATGAAGCCTATTACTTATAATTTAAGGGGGAGTAATGGCAGCTCCAATGAATATTATCATAAGATCCATGAATTCTCAAACACAGTTTTTGATAAAATAGCCAGCAATTTAGGTGATGTAATTTGCGAACTCATGGATTACATTGAAGAAAACAAAATTGAAGATCCACGCTCGCAAGCTGAACATGCGGTAG
>PIVJ01000044.1 GCA_003353955.1 Bacteroidota bacterium
AAAGGTTCATATCAAACTAGTGGAATAAGTTTGATTCGTAGTCAGAATATTTACGATAATTATTTTGTGGAAGCAGGACTTACTTTTATCAATGAAGAACAAGCAGAGAAATTGAACAACGTAACTGTTGAAAAGAATGACATTCTGTTTAATATAACAGGTGCTTCAATTGCTCGTTGCTGTATTGTTGAAGAAAAATATCTGCCAGCCAGAGTAAATCAGCATGTTTCAATTATTCGTACAAATGAAAAAGCATTACCAAAATATGTCCAAGCAATTTTGGTAAGCCCTGAATATAAAACAAAACTTCTTGAAATAGGCGATGGTGGAACTTCAAGAGAGGCAATTACAAAATTGCAATTAGAGGAGTTTAAAATTCCATTACCATCACTTCCAGAACAAGAAAAAATAGTAGCTGAAATTGAGAAAATTGAAAAGAAAATAGCTGTTCTAGAAAAAGATATTGAATTGAGACCAAAACAAAAAGAACTGATTTTAAAGAAATATTTGGAATAATGCCGACTCTTCGCAACCATACAATTATTCACGATTTGATGTTTACTTTATTTGCCACAAATCGCTCTATAATCGCAGAACTCACAAATCTTAAGATCATCTGTTTGTGTAAAATATCTATTCGTGTCAAATATGTCAATTAGCAATTCTTGAATTTTCGACTCAAATAATTGTAACGTAGTTGATGTAATTTCGCTCCCTTCCGGAAGGACTACTTTCATGAACCCATTTGAAATTCGTTTTAAGGAAAGAACACTCGCATCAATTTTTCCTGTATAATCCATATTATTTGAGAGAAGCCACGCATAAAACAATAGCTGAAAAGATTTTTCGTGTTTAGACTCTTTTGTTAAGTCATCCCAATCTTTTAATTTTAAGTTGGCCGGGCTTACAACTCCTGACTTATAGTCGATGATTTCGACTCCATTAGGAGAAGTTTGAATACGATCAATTATCCCATTAAGTTTGACATTGACAGTATGCATTGAATTTGGTAACTGAATTTGGAGGTTGCCGGTAAATTGTTGCTCTAACGCATTAATATTTAGTTTACCCTGAACGTTATTATTAAACAGTTTCTCAATTTCATATTGAAGGAAATTCTCTAATACTTCTAAGGCAACATTATATATTAAAAGATTTTTTCCATGACTGATTTCGCCATGTGGGAAATGCTTTATAAAAGACTGTTTGAGAGAACTTTCAAGATTTGATTTAGCTTTTGTCAGCGCTTCAGAGCTAAGGTAAGTATCAATAAATGGAGTATAAATATCTTTAAGCGTTTCATGCACAATATTACCAAATGTTGATGCATCAATATGCTTATCCTTTCCATTTAAGGTGCCTAATTTTGCAATTTTACGAAAATAAAATTGCAGGGGACACCGAATATATAAATTTAAGCTACTTGGCGAGAATCCTTCAATGGCTAGTAATTTTAAACGTGATATTATTTGGTCATCCTTTTTTACATTTATAGCTTGCGCATTACCGATAATTATTTCTGATGAAATCGTTTTTTCAACTATTTTAATATTGGGATTGTATTTCGGAAATTCTTCGATTAATTGATAAATAAACCGGCTCTTGTCACCACCGGCAAGCACATCAGGCTCTGAATTATAGATTAGAAAAACATTTTTACTTCGTTGTATTAAGCGGAAAAGGTGATACGCATAAATAGCATTTTTCTCTTTGTAGGTTGGAAGTTTAAAGTCTCTTTTTACCTCGAAAGGGATAAATGAATTTTGCTTTCCTGAAGAAGGCAATATGTTTTCATTCACAGATAATATCATCAAGTTCTCAAAATCTAAGTTTCTTGATTCCAGCATTCCCATAATTTGTAATCCCTGAAGTGGCTCTCCAAATAAAGGTAATTTCTGTGTTTTACATAATTGAATAAAAATTGAAAACAATGCTTTTGTACTTACAATCGAGTTATACTCATGAATGTATTTTTGAATTTTATTAAAGATTAATGAGAATTGGAAGATGATTTCAATTTCAATCTTTAAATCAATTTGTTCCTCATTTTGTTTAACCAACGTTAAATCTCTCAAAAATTCGAGTATTCTCTTAATATTCTCAACAGCATTTTTGGGTTCCTTCCAAAGCTTGGTCAACGTATCAAAGAAATTATTTTCTATATGGTGTTTTTCAAGGTAATCATATAAGGATTTTGCTGAGATAAATAAGCGATTAGATCGTTTTAGTTCATCGAGAATTTCACGAATATCAATATTTTCTTCTATTCTCAGGATTGAATTTAAGCTACTTACTATTTGGTGGTTAAGAAGCGTTACGAGATCGTCGAGTTTGAAACCTGCTTCTTTCTTAAACGATGTTTTTTGTGCATATTCAGCATTTAATTGTAATTGAAAAACTTTTTCCAGAAAGGAAAATAAGGATGTAGTTGAAATGGGTAATCCCATCGTCACATTCAAACTGCTGTAATTTGAGGGAATGGAATTCAGCACAGGAATTAATAAATTCTCATCAGCCAATATCACTGCCGAATTGTGGTTGGAACCCTTAATAGTTTCACTTTGCATTAGCACCTGACCGCAATATTTAGCTTGCCCAACCATCTTAGGCACACCTATTATTTGAATTTCCTTAGTGGTGTTTTTAATATTAGACTCAATCCAATTGATCGAAGGAAGAGAAAGGTTTTTAAAGTGCTCTCTTAAAAATAAACCTGCCTCATGTAATATGCCAGTGTTGGAATAGTTGACGTAATAATCATCCGTATCCCACAACAACTCAGCTTTCTTATTATCTCTTAATGTGAAAATTATTTTTTGTTCAGCAGTTGTCAATGCGTTAAAACCCATAAAAAATATCTTCTCCCACGGCACTTTATCAGCAATTGATTCAATATTATCAGCAACATATTTATACATTTTTCCATTATACGTCAGATTTCTTTCGCCTAGTCGCTCATTTAATAATTGATAATAACAATGAAGTGAATTAAAGAATGACAAATAATTATTTTGAAATTCAGTGAGTGGACTTCCTTCTAAATCCCAACTACCTAGTGTTTTAATTTCGGTAAGGTATGAATACAATTTATCTGCCGGAACCAAATGCTGATCAATTTCATTAAAATCCTGTATTAGTGTTGTGCCCCATTTATAAAATTCATCGAATTGTTGCGTCTTATCTCCCTCAATAATTTTATGTACTTCAAATAATTCAAAAGCCGTTGAAAGATTATTTATTAATTGAGCAGATGAAAAATGCTGAATAAAATCTTCTATTGAATATATTTGAGGACTCCAACTATTTTTACCGATGAGTGAAGCAAGGTGCTTTCTGAGAAACAGACTTGCTCTGCGATTAGGAAGTACAATACAGAGATCAGCTAAATGCTCATGATAATTATGGAAAATGTGTTTAGCCGTTTTTTCTAAAAATGATTCCATCTTAATTCTAATTCAGTTTCTTAAGTTGCTCTATCTTCCCAACATCTATCCAATTGGATTTCGTATCAATAAAGGCACATATTTTATTTGATCCTCCTAATTTGAGATACAATTCTATCATTGAGAATACTTTTTTATCAGGCATTAATTTAAATATATCAGGATCAAGAATGTGAATTCCGCTAAAAGCATAAGGCTTTAAACCTGCCCTCTTTTTCTTTTTGATTAGAATCTGTTCACCACTTTTAATATTTTCCCAACCACCTAATATATTATCTTTATTAAATAACAAATATCTTTTCGTTACTCTGTTTCGTACAACCAATGTAGCTAGTGGCTTGTTTTTTTGATGAAATAATATAAGCTCAGATAAATTTATATCGCTTAAGATATCCACATTGTATAATAAAAACGTTTCTTTTTTTAAAAAAGAACCTGCATTTTTTAGTCCACCGCCTGTATCTAGCAGCATGTCTCTTTCATCAGAAATTTGTATCGGAATTTGGAAAGAATTTGATTCTATAAAGTTTATTATTTGGTCAGGGAAATGATGTACATTAATAATTATTTCTTCGACTCCTGAATTTTGAAGTTTTTCAATTGCGTGCATTAATAAAGGTTTACCCTGAACCTCAATCAACGCTTTAGGTTTGTTTAACGTGATCGGGTACAGTCTGGTTCCCAAACCTGCAGCGAATATCATTGCTTTCATTTACGCTAAGTCTTATTTGGTTTGCAAAGAATACTTTTTCTTAAAACAGCAAAAAAGTTACATACGTTGCATTCGTATTTTGGATATTTGATTCTTTTCGCTTCTTTGTTTTCTTTTGTTTTACACATTTTTTTGCTCATCATTCGCTACTTTTTTGTTATCCAGTTCGGTTTTTGAGTATGTGTAAGTTCGATATTTATTTGATAATTAGTTTCAATATGCGTTTTAAGAGATTCGGCAAAAAAAACAGATCTATGTTGTCCACCCGTGCAACCAAAATTAACATTCAGGTTCGTAAAATCACGCTCGATATAATTATCTATACTTCCATCCACCAATCGATAAACATGATCTAGAAATGAGAAAACTTCAGCATGTTCTTTCAAATAGTTGGCAACTATATTATCTTGACCGCTTAAATATTGGTGTTTTTTTAATCTGCCTGGGTTTGGAAGTGAGCGGCAATCAAACACAAAGCCTTCACCATGACTCGTATTATCAGCAGGGATTCCGGCCTTATACGCAAAACTTTTTATTTTTAACAGTAGCCTTGAACGCCTTTTGAGTCCTTGATTTTCACGAGCCAACATTAAGATGCATTTATTTAATTCCGGCATTTCATTTATAAAAGTAAAATGAGAAATTAAATTCTTTAAACTATCAATTGCCAATGGCAAGCTTTCAATAAAATGCGTTCGTTTTTCAATCAATCCTCTAAAACCGTATGCTCCCATAACTTGTATCAATCGAATAAAAACATAAGGATAGAAATGCTTCAGAAAAGATTTTTCGGCAGATTTTGAATAGGAGGAAAGTTCGTTTAAATAATAGGCTATTAGCTCCTCTTTAATTGAATCAGGTATTTTCGCTTTAATTTGATACAATATTGAAGCAAGATCATATTGTAAGGCTCCTAATCGAGCGCCTTGATAATCGATGAAATAAGGGATGTCGTTATAAATCATAATATTCCGGGACTGGAAATCACGATACATAAAATAATTTTGATCAGCTTCTAACAAAAGGTCAATCAATTTATGGAAGTCATTTTCTAACAGCTGTTCATCAAACTGAATGTTTTTAATCTTTAAGAAATAATATTTGAAATAGTTTAGGTCCCATAAAATAGATTGACGATCCATCGCTTTTCGTGGATAGCAATCATTTAAATTAATTCTTTCAATGTCCAAAAACTGAAATTTTAGTAATTCACTTAATGATTTCCTATAATAATCCAGAACCGTTTTAGAGATAGAATTATGAGGCTCAGCTTGTCTTAAATCAAATAAGGTTTGATTACCTAAGTCCTGTATTAAATAATTGCTTACTTCTTTACCGATTTTGTATAATTGGGGTACTGAAAAGTTCAATTGATTGAATACTTTGCTGAATTCAATAAAAGCCTGGTTTTCCTTTCTGTCCTCATTAAAAACTCCAATTGCACATTTAGAGGCGCTGGTAATTCTGAAGTATCTCCGATTAGAGCCGGCAGCAGGAAGTGGCAAAATGGAATTAGGTGTTTCACCAGCCCATTCAGTAAATAATTTTTCCAGATCGGTTTGAATATTCACATCTTTATTCATCTCATACAAATATATCTAATTTCCTCGGCTTTTGTTAACTGAATTTTAAGCAATTCTTGTTCCTTGATATCTTATGAAAATTAGTTAACTTTGTTATTGGATAAGTTGAAAATTCAAAAGAAATATTATGGAGCAGAAATCAGCAATTGATGTTTTAAAAACGGCGATTCTACTAGAGCGTAGAGGAAAATCTTTTTATACAGCTATTGCCAAACAAACCGGAAGCACGGCAGTTCGGAAGATATTTACGATGATGGCCGAAGAAGAGGACGAACATATTAATTTTTTATCGCGACAGTTTGCCAATTATGAAAAGAACAACGAATTCCTGAAAAATGATTCAGGAACCAAGATTGATGATACAGCAATTGTAGAAATATTAACAACAGAAGTTAAAAAACAAATCAGTGCAGCGAGCTTTGAGGCAGCAGCTATTTCTGCGGCCATAGATTTTGAGAACCGTGCAATAGAAGTATATTCAAGCAGGGCCGAAACAGCAACAGATCAGAATGAAAAAGAAATGTACCGCATGTTAGCCGATTGGGAGAAAACCCATCATCATTTGTTGCATCGATTAAACGAAGACTTAAAAGAAGAAATTTGGAACGATAATAATTTCTGGCCATTTTAATTTCCCTCACTCACATCTTTGTAACGATAACAATCAGTTGTATGATCATTAACCATTCCGGCTGCCTGCATGAAAGCATAGCAAATGGTAGATCCAACAAATTTGAATCCTCTCTTTTTTAAATCCTTGCTCATCTCATCAGATTCTGCAGAAGTTGCCGGAATGTCGCTTAATGTTTTTACTTTATTGTCTATCGTTTTATGATTGGTAAATTGCCAAATATAATTATCGAAACTGCCAAATTCATTTTTGGTTTTTAAGAAAGCTATTGCGTTCGTTATCGTCGCTCTAACCTTAAGCTTATTCCGAATAATTCCTTCATCTTGCAATAATTCCAACACCTTTCCCTCAGTGTATTTACTGATTTTTATTGGATCGAAATAATCAAAAGCCTTCCTGAAACTCTCACGTTTATTAAGAATTGTTTTCCAACTCAATCCTGCCTGAAAACCATCTAAAACAATAAATTCAAAAAGTTTATCATCATCATGAAGTGGAACACCCCACTCTTCATTGTGGTATTTTATCATCAATACATCATTCGACGGCCAGGCACATCTTTTTTTTTCTTTCATAAGTATTATTATCAAATTATCTTACATTAAAATCATCAACTTATCCTAAAAACAGAGAGACAAAAACTATCTTTGCAGTTAAAATAATCAATTATAAAAGTAAGTAAAATGGGGTTGAAAAATACAGGCTTTAATTCAAAATTAATTCATAGCGGCGGAATTAAGGATCCTTTAGGCAGTGCTGTAACACCAATATATCAAACTTCAACATTTAGTTTTAAAAGTGCCAAACATGGTTCTCAATGTTTTTCCGGAGAAAGTGATGGCTACATCTATACACGTATAGGAAACCCGACGATACTCGATTTAGAACGTACGATGGCTGATTTGGAGAATGGATTTGGTGGCATTGCAACCAGTTCAGGTATGGGTGCTGTAAATACAGTATATCTAACATACCTAAGTAGTGGTGACCATGTGGTATGTACAGAAGCAGTTTATGGCCCATCAAGAGGAGTGCTGGAAAATGTGTACCCTAAATTTGGCATTGAGGCTAGTTTTGTTAATACATCTGAATTGAAAGCTGTAAAAGAAGCGATACAGCCCAACACCAAATTGATTTTCCTGGAGTCTCCTGCAAACCCTACGATGCAGATTACTGATGTTGTTGCTGTTTCTGAGTTAGCTCATAAAAATAACATACCCGTATGCATTGACAATACATTTGCAAGTCCATATTTGCAAAAGCCCTTAGATTTAGGTGCTGACATCGTTCTTCATTCAATGACAAAATTTATCAATGGCCATGCCGATATTGTGGCAGGAATGATTGTGACGAAAACAGAAGAGGATTTTAAGAAATTACGTCCTATGATGGTGAACTTAGGTTGCAATATGGATCCGAATCAAGCTTTTTTAACCAGGAGAGGATTGAAAACACTTTCAATAAGAATTGATAAAGCACAAGAAAATTGTATAAAAGTTGCAGATTATCTGGAGAGTCATCCAAAAGTTGCCTGGGTTAAGTTCCCCGGTTTAAAGTCTCATCCTCAATATGAATTAGCTAAAAAACAAATGTCCGGTCCGGGTGCTATGATTAGTTTTGGATTAAACGGTGGTTATAAAGCCGGAGAAAAAATGATGAATAATGTGCAGCTTGCACTATTAGCAGTATCACTCGGTGGCATCGAAACCCTGATACAGCACCCTGCATCGATGACGCATTCAAAACTAACAATAGCAGGTAAATTGAAAGCAGGCATCACAGATGATTTGGTTCGACTTTCGGTGGGAATTGAAGATGTAGAGGATATCATTAATGACCTGGATCAAGCATTGAAAGATGTTTAATTGAAATTAATTAAGAAATTAAAGAGTCCTGTATTTTGCAGGACTTCTTTTATATAATAAGTTGTAACTTTATTGTTTAAAATTGGAAACCAAGTGTAGATGCTAAGAAGCAAATTAGCCAGATTATTATTTTCACTTTTTGTCCTTTTAACTTATAACTCAACCCAACTAAATGCACAGAAAGTTGCATTGGTTTTAAGTGGAGGAGGGGCAAAGGGATTATCCCATGTGGGGGTTCTGAAAGCATTGGAAGAATACAATATTCCAATTGATTACATAGCTGGCACATCAATAGGAGCGGTAGTTGGCGGTTTATATGTCAGCGGTTTTTCTCCTCAGGAAATTGAAAGTATTCTTACTTCTAAAGAATTTAAAAGATGGGCTTCGGGAGAAACTGATATTAGTAATAGGTTTTTCTATAAAAAAGCACCTGATAATGCTTCATGGATAAGTTTGCCTATTAATTATGATAGAAAAGTCAGATCAAAAATCCAATTAAATTTACTCCCAACTGATGAAATGGACTTTTCCTTTATGGAATTATTTGCCGGAGCTGCGGCAGTGGCTGAGTATAATTTTGATAACCTATTTATACCCTTTAGGTGTGTTGCCACAGATGTAGAAGCCAGCCAATCACTAATAATGAGAAACGGTCAATTGAGTGATGCAATTCGAACTTCGATGTCAGTTCCATTTTACATCTCACCAATTCGTGTAAATGGGAAATTGTTATTTGATGGTGGAATGTATAATAATTTCCCCGTTGATGTTGCGCTTGAGGATTTTAATCCTGATATCATAATTGGAAGTAAGGCTGCTGCTAATTTTGCACCCCCTGAAGAAGATGACATTGTTTCTCAGCTTCAAAACATGCTTATGTCTAAAACGGATTATAGCATTATTCAGGGGAAAGGCGTGTTAATTGAACCGGATTTAGGAAGCGGTATGAATATCACGGATTTTTCGAAAGCTAAAAAATACATTGATAGTGGCTATCTTTATACGATTAATAATATGGAACGTATTGAATCAATAATTGATCGAAGGTCAAATCCTGACTCATTATCTCAAAAGAGATTACTTTTTTTAGATAAAAACCCTCTAATAATTATTGATTCCATAAATATTGAAGGAAGCAATCTGCGCCAGTCTTTATTTATAAACAGACATATTAGACGGAAGAATCAGTATTTAGATCTAAATGAATTTAAGAGAGAATACTTCAAGCTTATTGCAGATAATAATATAAAATCGATCTATCCCAGGCTTTATTTTAATCCCAATACAGGCTTCTATAATCTTAATTTAGATGTAAAGAGAACAGATGCGTTTGAGGCAGAATTTGGTGGTAATATATCATCGAAATCGGTTAATCAGGCATATCTGGGCTTGCGGTTCAATCAGTTCGGCAATACCTCTTCAACATATAAAGTAGGGCTTAATTTTGGCCGGTTTTATAGTGGGTTAAATGCAAGAGTTAGAATTGATTATCCTTCTAGATTACCTTATTTCTTAAACTTCTCATTTGTATTGCACAACCGTGATTATTTTAAAAGCACTACATATTTTGTGGAAGATAAGACACCTTCCTTTTTAATCAGAAATGAATACTATGCTGAAGCAGAATTCGGAATACCCACCACATCCAGATCGAGGTTAAGCCTTGGAATAATGTCTGGAAGATTAAGAGATAATTATTATCAAACAAATCAATTTACTCGTTCTGATACCACTGATCAAACCACTTTTATCTTTACTTCGCCCTTTATTAAATTTGAGTATAATACATTAAACAGAAAGCAATACCCAAATTCAGGCGCTCGTCATTATATAGGTCTCCAGTATGTTATAGGAAAGGAATCACATATACCGGGGTCAACATCTCCAGTGGATTATGAGTACTCCAGTTCACATGAATATTATCAACTGAACGCAACAAGTGAATCTTATTTTACATCCGTGGCAGGAGTTATCACCGGATTGTATGCCGAAGTTTATATGTCGAATAAAAGTTTTTTTAACAATTATACGGCAACCATTTTGGCAGCAAATCAATTTCAGCCCATATTGGAAAGTACGACGTTGTTCTTGCCAAATTATAGAGCACATAATTACTTTGCTTTCGGGATAAAAGAAATCTTTCCTATTAGTAAATTTTTTGATTTTAGAGCAGAGGTATATTACTTTCAACCCTATCGAGATATCTTTAGTGATGCTGATAATTTGCTTGCATACTACGGACTAGAGCTGGAGAGACAAGCGTATATAGGCTCGGTAGCCTTAGTTTATAATACACCTATTGGCCCAATAAGCATAGCATTAGATTATTACGATAAAAGAAAGAACCCCTTTTCAATTGTTTTTAATTTAGGATATGTTTTATTTAATCGATTTGCATTAGATTAGCGCAAAATATGTCAAAAAATTTCAAAAATAAAATACACACAATTTTTATCAATTTAATTTATTGTTATTTTTGCGTAGGAAGATGAGCTCATTATCACTACTCAGTTTAGACTGAAATGATAAACTCTACTTTTTATATGATATAAATATGAACATAATCTTTTTCAATTATAAGTTTGAGAAAGAATTCTACAACTGTAAAATACAGAAATTATGGAAAAAACAAAGTCAATACCTGAAAAGGACAAAGTAGCTAAAGAAGCAACAACAAAAACAAAAGAAAAGCTAACTGATAAGAAGGACAAAGTAGCTAAAGAAACAACAACAAAAACAAAAGAAAAGCTAACTGATAAAAAGGACAAAGCAGCTAAAAAGGAAGACACTGAAACCAAAATCAAGCCTAAAACTAAATTGAAGTCAGAAAAAGTACTAACTATAAAAAAGGTTTCTCCTGCAAAAGAGAAAACCCCAAAGGTAATAGTTCCGGAAACAGAAGAATCTATCAAGCGTAGTACGACCGATGGTACAGCGGATTCAAAAAGTAAGGTTGGTGATCCGATAACAGATTCTATAGCTAAGGATAAAGAATCTGAACCTGTTCTAGAATCTCAAACTGATTCTGATAAACCAGCTGTTGATAGTAAAACTGCAATCAAACTTGAAGATCCTAACCCGACTGTTAGAACATTAACTAAATCTTCAGAAGTTGTTAAAGAGAAAGTTGATGTCGTAAACTTTGAAGAATTTACCCGAGATCAATTATTAGTGGCATTAGAAGAGACTGTTGAAGAAACCGACATTTCTTTAATCAAATATAAGGTATCACTTATCAAGGTTGCCTTCTTAAAACAAAGTAAAATTCAAAAGGATAAAGATAAATCTGTATTTATAAAAGAGGGGGGAGACCCTGATGACTTTAATACTCAGTCAGATTCTCTTGATGATAAATTTAAGTTGTTATTTGATGTTTATAAGCAGAATAAAACAAGATTTAACAAAAGCCAGGAGGAATTGAAATTAAAAAACCTTGAACTTAAGAAAGAAATCTTAGAAGAACTTAAAGCATTAAACAACTCTGAAGAAACCTTAAAAAGAACGTATGACGATTTTAAGCTGCTGCAGGAGCGATGGAAGGAAATAGGAATGGTGCCGCAGGGAGAACTTAATAATCTTTGGCAGAATTATCATTTTTTGGTTGATATGTTTTTTGATAAGGTAAAAATTAATAAAGAACTTAGAGACTTAGATCTAAAGAAAAACATGGAACTTAAAATAGCTCTGTGCGAAAAGACTGAAGAGCTTTTGTTGGAAACATCGATTATTAAATCATTTAAAGAGTTACAAGATCATCATGATCAATGGAAAAAGATTGGTCCTATTCCGCAAGCATCCAAGGAAGCACTTTGGGAGCGATTTAAAGCAGCGACAGATAAGATAAATGAAAGAAGGAGAGAGTATTACTCTGTTTTACATGAAGAGCAGAAAAAAAATCTTGAAGCAAAAATAACACTTTGCGAAAAAGCCGAAACATTAGCTGCTATTGAGCTTAAAACAATTAATGATTGGCAATCTCATACAGATAAAATAAATGAACTCTTGAAAGTCTGGAAAAGTACTGGCCCAGCTCCAAGAAGAAATAATGATGAAATTTGGAAAAGGTTTAAGGCAACTTTAAATTCATTTTTTGATCACAAGAAAGAGTTTTATTCAAAGTTGAAAGAACATCAACTGATAAACTATAATGAAAAACTTAACCTATGTGTTCAGTCCGAAGCATTAAAATCTAGTACTGACTGGAAAAAAACAACGGTTGAATTAATAAACCTTCAAAAAGAATGGAAAACCATTGGCCCGGTACCAAAAAAATATTCGGATAAAGTTTGGAAAAGATTTCGAGCAGCTTGCGACGACTTCTTTAATAATAAGTCGGATTTTTATTCAAATATTCATGTGCGTGAGGAAGAAAATCTAAAACTTAAGCTGGACTTAATTAAGAAAGTTAAAGATTATAAATTCGGTGATGATAAAAAGCAGCACATTAATGTTTTTAAAGAGTTTCAGCGAGAATGGATGGAGATAGGACATGTACCCATAAAAGATAAGGATAAAGTGCATATTGAATATCGAAAATCAATAGATGCACATTTAAATGACCTTCAAATTAATCAAACAGAAATTAATACCTTAAATTATAAATCTAAATTTGAGAAGTTGAGTAACACTCCCGAAGCTCGTAATATGATTTATAAAGAGCGTTCGTCCCTTACAAATAAAATTAGTAAAATGAGAGATGATATTAATTTATGGGAAAATAATGTGGGATTCTTTTCTAATTCAAAGAATGCGAGTATTCTAAAAGCAGAATTTGAGAAAAAGATTGATCAAGCAAAAAATGAGCTTGGATTAATGGAGGCTAAATTAAAAGTAATAAATAATACAACGATCGAATAATAATTAAGTATTCAACAATACAAGTATAATTTCTTCTTATAATCTTAGTTAAACTATTAACATGGCAGGTAATACATTCGGAAAGGTATTTACGTTGACCTCATTTGGCGAATCGCATGGAGCCGCAATAGGAGGAATAATTGATGGCTGTCCGGCAGCAATTAAAATTGACCTGAATTTTATTCAATCAGAATTAGATAGGCGAAAACCGGGCCAGTCGAAAATTACAACTCCCAGAAAAGAAGATGATAAGGTAACGTTTTTATCCGGCATATTTGAAGGTAAAACTACAGGCACACCCATTGGTTTTATCATAAAGAATAAAGACCAACAATCTAAAGATTACCAACACCTTAAGGATCTTTATCGACCCTCGCATGCAGACTTTACCTATGATAAGAAATATAAAGTCAGAGATTATAGGGGGGGGGGGAGAGCATCGGCCAGAGAAACTGCTACCAGAGTGGTGGCTGGAGCAATTGCAAATTTAGTTCTTCGAGATTTTAATGTTGACATAACGGCTTTTGTCTCACAAATTGGACCTATCAGTATTGAAAATGAATTAAATGATTTAACACTTGAATCGATTGAAAAATCAATGCTTAGATGTCCTGATGAAGAGGCATCACTTAAAATGCTTAAATATATTGAGCAACTGAAAGAGGAGGGTGATTCCACGGGAGGAATAGTTACGTGTATGATTGAAGATTGTCCGATTGGCCTGGGAGAACCTGTATTTGATAAATTGCAAGCCGATTTGGGTAAAGCCATGTTGAGCATAAATGCGGTGAAGGGATTTGAATTTGGATATGGATTTGAGAGCACGACAATGAAAGGCTCAGAATTAAATGATGAATTTGAAATTAAAAATAAGAAAGTGGTAACCAAGACCAACTTTTCCGGAGGTATCCAAGGTGGAATATCAAATGGTTCTACTATTTATTTTAATGTAGCATTTAAACCGGTGGCAACGATCAAGAAACAACAAAATACCGTTAATAAAAGTGGTAAAGAGATTGATTTTAAAGCAATAGGCCGTCATGACCCTTGTGTTGCCCCCAGGGCAGTTCCGATTGTAGAATCGATGGCAGCATTGGTTATTGTTGATCATTTACTCAGAAATAATCTTTATCAAAAAACATCTAAAAACCTGAGTCCGATTAATAAAATATAGCTAATTTATTGGATTTTTCAGTATCATATTTGATAGATGGTTTTTTAGGAAAGAAAGAATAAGCAATAAGAGCTGATACAATATTTACACACTTTATGAGATAGTCCTTAATCATTGAAGTACTTCTGTTTCTTCTACAAAATTCAATCTCATTTTTAGTGAAAATTTATTTCGACTTTTAGGCAGTACAGCTTCAAGAATTGAGATAACTATATTCGGGCTTTTCAATAATACAGCACCCAGGTATTTGATTTCAGATCGCAAAAGTAGAAAAAGAATAAGGGAGAAGAAAATTAAGTATTCATCTCATTGAGCCTTAAAAGCAATACCTTTGCATTATATTTACTTTTATGAAATTTGAAGATTATCGCATACACGATGGAATAAAAACCAGTATTTCGAAACTCGGGTACAAAAAGCCTACCGATATTCAATATAAATCCATACCTCCCATTTTAAAAGGGGAGGATGTACTAGCCATTGCGCAAACCGGCACCGGCAAGACTGCAGCCTTCGTTATTCCTATCTTACATATATTACAAGATCGAAAAATTGATAAGCGGCCTGATGGAGTCAAATGCCTGGTAATGGCACCAACTCATGAATTGGCACTACAAATAGAAAGTATATTTTATCAGTTGGGAAGGCATCTCAGTATTACCTCTTTTTGCATTCATGGTGGGGTAGACCAAGAACCGCAAATTCAACAGCTCGATAAAGGGATTGATGTGTTAATTGCAACTCCGGGTAGAATGTTTGATTTACACAGTCAGGGTGCATTAAATTTAAATAGGGTAGAGATCCTGGTATTAGATGAAGCAGATCATATGCTCGACTTGGGATTTATTAAAGATATAAACGATCTAATGCGTTTTCTGCCTAAAAAAAGGCAAATATTATTTTTTTCGGCTACCATCAACGATAAGATTAAAAAGCTTGCCTATTCACTTGTTACAAATGCAATACGCATTCAACTTTCACCTAAAGACCCTGTTGCAAAAAATATAGATCATGCGGTTGCTTACATCGAAATGGACGATAAACGTTTCTTCTTAGAAAGCTTATTAAAGAATAATGAAGATAAAAAAATATTGGTTTTTGTAAGAACAAAGGTTCGGGCAGAACGTGTAAAAAAAGCAATGAAACGAGTAAGAATTCCCACCAATACAATACATAGCGATATTTTACAGGAAGAACGTGAACTTTGCATGTTAGATTTTAGCAGGGGGGATTTGAAGGTTTTAATTGCCACTGATGTGAGTGCGCGTGGAATAGATTTCGAAAATGTTGATTATGTCATTAACTATGATTTACCTGAGACTTCAGAGAACTATGTACATCGAGTTGGCAGAACCGGTCGCGGAAATCAAAAAGGGAAAGCGATTTCATTTTGTAGTACTGAGGAAAAAGAATTGTTGACAGAGGTTGAAAAAAATCTTGGCAAGCCGATTTATAAATTAGATATTTCTAAAAAGGATTATCAAATTACATTAGATTTCTCTGAGAGCAAAACGGATGATTGGAGATCGCTGCTGGATGAAGCAAATAAACAGGAAGTAATTCGTAAAAAAAAGAAAAGGAAGAAAAAGAAGCGATAATTTCCGTCAAAATTATTTGGGTGCTATAATGACACAAAGTATTCTTTCATGTCAAAAACTGCTGCATAAACGCATTTTACCAGAATTATGTCCTATATTTGAGATTTAAATACTCAGAGCCACAGAAGGTTGAATCATTCCAAATCAAAAAAGCGTAGGCCAGACAGAACGGCGAGCCAGGCGAGGGGGTGAAACGAAGCTCACGAACACCTATTTTTCATATTAATATTGTGAGTAAGCCGCAGCGGCAATTTAAGATAACGCTAACTATCGGAAAAAGTTTTACTTCCTAAATCAAATCTCATTTGAGTATTTACCTGAGTGTAACGAAGGCGCAGAGATAATATAAATTATCGCTGACAAGCGAATTTAACTTCATTGTGTACTAAACAGCGCTACAAATCCTTTAACATAAGATAATTACTGGCGTAAGCGAAAATACTATACTGTTGTCCGATAATGGATTGCATTATGTTATAATATAGCTTTGGAAAGTTATTGCAATAAGCATTCTTCTTTGCAGTACTTTCTTTAGATATCGAAAACGAAAGGAGGGAGGGCATATTAAATTCTTTCAAATAAATTTTGAGTCTCCAAACAATGTACGTATATTTGTACATCATTTAATATTAAATATTGTACATTATGCAAACAACTAATATGTCTGAATTCAGAAAAGATTTAAAAAAATATCTAAATTTTGTAACAGATGATCATGAAACAGTAATAATTAACCGAGGTGAAAAAAAGGCGGCAGTTATTATTTCTTTAGATGAATACAATTCTTTTATGGAAACTAATTATCTTTTATCATCCAAAAAGAACGCTGAAAGATTAGAATCCGCTTTAAATAAAGCCAATAACGGAGAAACATTTACAAAAGATTTAATTAAAGAATGACCCTCATAGAGGGATTTATTAAAATGTATTATTTCATTTTAGAAATGACGTTTTAACAATCGACAATTAAATTAATATGAAAATTCATGAAAAAGTTATCTTTTGTAGAAGAATCCTGGGAAGATTATTTATACTGGTTAAAGGCTGATAAGAAGTTATTTAAAAGACTAAACCAATTAATAAAAGAATCATTGAGAACTCCTTTTGAGGAAACTGGAAAACCTGAACCTTTGAAGTATAAATACCAGGGTTGTTGGTCGCGTCGAATAAATCAAGAACACCGACTTGTGTATAAAGTTTTGGATAATGAAATTATCATATTGAGTTGTAGATTTCATTATGATTAATATTTTTTTAGTAATTCCAAAAGCCAATAATTCAGGCATTTCCCTAACGAAGTGGGGGAGAGCCCATTTAAAACA
>PIVJ01000553.1 GCA_003353955.1 Bacteroidota bacterium
TACAGATAAGTCTCTTAATTGTAGGTTTTCACTTAACAAATTTTGTATTACATTTGTTAATGCTTTAATCTTGTTTTGCATTTCTAGCAAAGTACTTTCTTTCATCTTCCTTGTCCTTTATATTTCTTTTTATAATTTACACTTGTCTTAGAGTTTGATGTTTTGCATTTGCTATGTACACCAGGTCTTTTTTTACGGGTTTTCTCCCGATACGGTGATAATGTCAGTTTTGCCATATTTTTCTGAATATTTAATTAAATCTTTATATCTTAAATAACCTTTTGATTCAATGCTCCAGTCAATGTACTTTTGCAATTGACGTTCAGCATATTTTCTTCTAGCTAAGTCTTTCTTTTCGAAAGAATTAAGTTCACGGTTTCTTCTCATTTCTCATGTGTTTAATTGCTAATTTCATTATCTCAATAGACTCTCCAAACATTCCGATTCCGGAATTACAATTTCTACATATAGCTCCTCTTACTTTTCCAGTTTCATGACAATGATCTATACATCTTCTTTTTGGTCCCTTGTCTGTAAAAATAACATTGCATATGTTGCAGTTTTTAGTATTGTAAAGTTCTTCAGACTCTTTTCTAGATATTTTATATTTATAAATGTTTTTAGTAATAACCCTACAGTCTCTACATTCAAATGTCCAGCTGTTGCATAGCTTCTCTTCTTTTGTTTTTTCTTTTTTACAACAACTACAGTAGTCTCTGTGTTCTGGTTTTCTAATTGTTCCCATTTATTTTTTCTAAAATGATTCTAACAGTCTCATCACACTCTTTTTGGTTCTGAGGCTTATACAGCGTATATCCCGGTAGGTTCTTGTGAACATAAGCTTTAAACAACTTGTAGCGTATGGGAAAAGATTCATTAGCACGTCCTTTACATTCAATAATGAAATCAGTTCCAATAAAATCTGGAGTATACTTAATGTTAAGTATTTTTTTATTACCCCTATTGCGGTATTCA
>PIVJ01000045.1 GCA_003353955.1 Bacteroidota bacterium
ATTTTAAATCTTCGTTGTATCTTTTTTCAATAAAAAAGTAAATTTCTATTAATTTTACAGCTTTAGCCTCGGGGATCATGTCTTAAATGTTTTGTGAAACCTGCATCTAAGATACTGAACCCCAGGCTATAAAATATATTTATATATTGTATGTTATTGACATTCTATTGTTTATAACTATGGGTCTGTAGTTGATCTCAACCCTTGATTCGCATTAATAAAGTATAAATACCCGAAGGCCAAAACCATATTTCATTTTGGAACGTGGTTTTAGCTTTTTTATTTACTAAAATTTATAGCTCAGTTGAATTTTTAATTGCGTTTTTGAAGAACCCAAAATCTCTTCCAAGCCTGTACCGATGGATTCTCTTTTAGAATAAAACACATTAGAGATTTTTAACCACGAGCTTAGCTTATCATTAATTTTATAATTCAGTAATAAATATAATTGACTTCCTTTATCGTAAAATGAGGGTATGCTAAATGCATACAATACATCCTTTTCATAAGTATATATTCTTGATGCATAAGTGTCGGTATTAAAATATGTATATCGAAGGCTGTATTTGAGCGGTATCTTTTTTCCGGCATAGGTTATTTCGTTAAAAATCAACATTCCTTCATCAATAAGTTCATTTGTCATCGTGATTTTTGCCCATTCAATTCGAGTTTGAAAACTTATGGTGGCTGAGATTTTGTAGGTAAAGTTGAGCCTCAGATTTGCTTTCTCGTCATTGATTGATTCATCAAACCAATCATCATTTGCTGCGGATTTCCCTTCTTTAATTTTGTTCTTGAACCGAAGATAGAAACTGAAAGAATCTGATTTAGAAAAATTTAATTGTGCCAGAAAATCGACTCCTTTGGTAGGCTTGTTTGTATTACTTTTAAGCCATGGAAAAGAGTATTGATCAATATATAACTGTAGTTGCCAGTTTTCGTGCAGCCATAAATCACAACCTATATAAAATCCGTTTTCATTTCTTGGTGATGAATATTCCGAAAAAGCATTGGCGTACAGATTTTGATAATCAGGCTGGTAATTTCGATATAAAAGGCTGAATTTTGAGAATGAATTGGGATGAAAACTCATCCCGGAAAGATATGCCCTGCCTCCATTTCGGCTAAGGGAGAATTCACCAAAAAAAGTCATTTTGTTAATGATGCTAAAATAATCGATTCCAAAGCACGCATTGTTTTTCCCACTGAAATTAAATTTCTTATATGTTGAGGTTGAAGGAAGAAGAACTGCATCAAATTCTGAGTAATAAATACTAGCACCGATCTCGAAGTAATTCTGCTTCACAGAGATTCTTCCACCAAGCAGTTTTTCATTTACCGAATTTCGGTCTAGAAGTTCATTAATACTTCGATGTGTACCAGTATTTTGTAGTGAAGTTACCGACAAAGCATTACCATCCTCATCCATTTCCTCCACATTGGCATCTCTATTTTTATTAGCATAAAAGATGACCAGATCTATTGGTTTTAAATTGAGAGATAGTGCAATCCCTCTAAAGAATTGATTTTCAACCGAAGAGGTGTTTGGAGTCAAGCCCCTGCTGAATCTGATGACCTCAGTAGCTTCTGATGATTTTCCGAATGCCAGATTCGACCACATTGTTAATCCTTGCCCAAATTGGAGGTGATAATCGCCAATGATTAATTTTTCAATTATCCCGATTCCATTAATCAATACGAAGGCAGAATTATAATCGAAGAATTGCGGCGTTTTCAACAAGAGATCTTTCGAAATATCAGGATATTTGTTAATCAGAAATACTTCTCCCGGATCTTTCTCCATAACAAAACCGAATCTGTATTTATTCTTTTTCTCTAAATTATATTTAATCAGAATTTTGGAAGGAGTACCCAAATAACTCTTATTCGGGTTTTCTAATAATTCGTCGTCTGTAACTTTTAGATAGCCAGACTTTCGTTGGATTATTTGATCGTGTCTGATCAATATCTTTTGTTTTAGAAAACGGCGCCTTGATTCGACCAGATTACTAACCTGAATATTACTTTCCACCTTAATAAAAGGTATAATCCGAGCCATATCTGTAGGACGAAAATAACTTAAAAACTGAATTTCCTTAATCGATTGTATTCTTCCAACCTTAATCTTATAATCTTTGAGTTGAAGGTATTGCATGGTTGATATAAGTTTCAATTCCAACAGGGGGCGAAGATCATGTTTGTTGATATCAATGGGATTTAAGGCCACATCCATAAGGCGGGATAAGATGTCGTTAACATCTGTATCTTCTTCAAGGTTTTCGACAATACTTTCGAGATGGCTTTCAATAAGATTTTCAATATTCACCTGACTGGTGGCCAACGTATGTAAACTCAGAATCAAATATATTATTAATAAAGTTTTAAACCACATTGCTATATTTCGTATATGATTGAGATTTGCGGAGAATAGCCTAGAGTGCTATGAATAGATGACGAAAAGTCGAAGGATAATTTCTTTAAATGCAAGCCTATACCGAAGGTGATCTCTTGCACTTGAGATGAATAGCCTAATCGAATGGCGAGATTCTCTGAGGATAGATATTCAAAGCCGGCATTTAATCCATTGCCACTTTCGGAATTACCTGAGAATTCAATAATGCCTAATAAATTATTATTAAGTTGGTAATCCATTCCAACTCTTATTATGGTAGCTAACACAATTAAGTTTGCTTCTTTTTTTAATAGCGTAGGATTGAATATCTGCACTCCCATCCTTAACTTTTCATCAACGTTGTAAATAAATCCTCCTTGAAAGCTTAGTTTACCAGCATTACCCAGTTCTCTTCCCTGAGATACGGCATAATGGAACAACTGCAGACCTATTGAAAATTGATCGGAAAGTTTCCGACCGTAAGAAACTCCAATACTTGTTTCATTAAATAAAGCATCTCCATATCGTGTAAGTGTAAATCCTATTGTACCGGGTGCAACGGGAATTAATATTCCAACTGCCTTATAACTGAGTGAACTTAAGAGAAACTTATTCTCAACATATAAACCAATGCTTAGTTGATCAATTGATGCTAAGCCAGCTTGGTTATTTAGTGCCGACCAGAAATCGGCTAATGTTACGGATGCATTGCCTAAGGCTGATGAGCGACCTCCTTTTCCTTCTTCAAATATTCCTGAAAACAAAGAATACTTAAACCCGATAAGAAGTATGAGAAGGATGATGTATTTTTTTGTTTTGAACATTGTGATAATAACGGTTAATTATTTATACCATAAATTCTATAAATGTTCCAATCTTAATTTCTGATTCTGAATGAGCAATTGAGAGTTTATTATTTACGTTGGATATACTAGGCATTAATAGTATTTTTGGAAAAACAATATTAACGATATGATTAAAGAAAGCATTTTTGATTTTCTGGAGAAATTAGAAAAGAATAATAATAGAGAATGGTTTGCAAAAAATAAATATTTGTATACCGATTCTTATAATAATATCTTGGAAGTGCTTGATCCTATAATTGGTGAAGTGAGCAGATTCGATGCTGATATTACAAATTTGGAAGCTAAGAAATGTATATTCAGGATTTATCGTGATGTTCGGTTCTCGAAGGATAAATCTCCCTATAAATTGAATTTCGGAGGATTCATGGTAAAGGGTGGAAGGAGCTCAGGAAATGCTGGCTATTACCTTCATATCGAAAACAATAAATCATTTATTGCCGGAGGAATTTATATGCCTCCAGCCCCATCATTAAAAAAGATTCGACAGGAAATATATTATAATATCGAAGAGTTTAAAAGTATACTCAACCATAAAGAGAACGTTAAATATTTTAAGGAGATTAGTGGTGAAAAACTTAAACGGCCACCGAAAGATTTCCCGGCTGACTTTCCGGATATTGAATTATTGAAATTCAAATCGTATGGATTTATTCACGCTGTATCGAATGGGCTATGCTTATCTCCTGATTTTACAAAATTCGTTGTGAAGCTGTTTAAACAATTAAGCCCGATGGTAAAGTTTATAAATCGAGGGCTAGAAATGTAATATGAGATCAAAAAGAACCTCCGAAAATTCCGGGGGTTCTTTTATTAAATATCTATGTTTGCGTATTTTGCATTTTTCTCGATGAATTCTCTCCGCGGGGGTACCTCATCGCCCATGAGCATGGAAAACACCCTGTGTGCCTCTGCTCCATTATCAATAGTAACTTGTCTAAGAGTTCTGGTTTCCGGATCCATGGTTGTACCCCATAGTTGTTCAGCGTTCATCTCTCCCAAACCTTTATATCGCTGAATATGTACTCCGGTATCTTTTCCATTGGGTGTTATCTTTTTAATATAAGCATCCCTTTCATCATCTGACCAACAATAGGATTGTTCTTTTCCTTTTTTAATAAGATATAAAGGAGGTGTTGCAATATAGATATAACCTTCTTCTATTAACTCATTCATATAACGGAAGAAAAATGTAAGTAATAATGTAGCAATATGACTGCCGTCTACATCCGCATCTGTCATGATGATAATCTTATGATATCTTAGTTTCTCCAGGTTTAGCGCCTTGCTGTCTTCTTCGGTTCCTATGGTAATGCCCAGTGCAGTGAACATTGTTCTGATTTCTTCATTTTCAAAGATTTTGTGAGGCATGGCTTTCTCAACATTAAGGATTTTCCCCCTTAAAGGAAGAATAGCCTGAAATTTACGATCGCGGCCTTGTTTAGCAGTACCACCGGCTGAATCACCCTCAACAAGATAAATCTCACATTGAGCAGGATCTCTTTCTGAGCAATCGGATAATTTCCCGGGTAATCCTGAGCCTGATAAAACATTCTTTCGTTGTACTAACTCCCTGGCTTTTCGTGCTGCATGGCGTGCTGTTGCAGCTAAAATTACTTTATTAACAATTACTTTGGCCTCTTTGGGATGCTCCTCAAGATAATTGGTTAAGCATTCACTTACCATTTGGTCAACAGCTCCCATTACCTCTGAGTTTCCCAATTTGGTTTTGGTTTGCCCTTCAAATTGTGGTTCCTGAACTTTTACAGAAATAATTGCAGTTAATCCTTCTCTAAAGTCATCCCCATTAATATCAAATTTAAGTTTCGCAAGCATACCTGATTTTTCGGCATAACTTTTTAATGTTCGGGTTAATCCCCTTCTGAAACCGGCTAAATGTGTTCCTCCTTCATGGGTATTGATATTATTAACATAGGAGTGGAGATTTTCGGTAAATGATGTGTTGTATTGCATGGCAATTTCTATCGGAACTCCATTCTTTTCTCCTTCAATTGCAATAGGGTCTGGTGTAAGTTCTTCACGGGTGGTATCAAGGTAAGCAATGAAATCTATCAATCCTAACTCCGAAATAAAGGCAGCATTGGAATATTTTCCTTCTTCATTCGTTTCTCTCTCATCTAATAATGAAAGTTTTATTCCTTTATTTAAAAAGGCCAATTCGCGTAAGCGAGAACTCAGAATATCAAAATCATATACCAATTCTGTGAAAACAGTGTGGTCAGGTTTAAACCAAATGGTTGTACCATTTTTGGTGGTTTCACCAATAACTTTAACATCTTCTTTTGGCTTGCCAATTGCGTATTCCTGGAAGAATATTTTATTTTCTCTGTAAATGGTTGCCGTTAAATTCTCAGAAAGTGCATTAACACAAGAGACTCCAACACCGTGTAATCCACCGGATACTTTATAAGAGCCTTTATCAAATTTACCACCGGCATGCAAAACTGTCATTACAACTTCTAAGGCTGATCTTTTTTCCTTCTCGTGCAATCCTGTAGGTATTCCACGACCATTATCAATAACAGAAATTGAATTGTCTTTATGGATGATAACATCGATCCTATCGCAATAACCTGCTAAGGCTTCATCGATAGAGTTGTCAATAACTTCGTATACTAAATGGTGTAATCCACGCTTACTAATATCTCCAATATACATCGCCGGTCGCTTACGAACAGCTTCCAGTCCTTCAAGCACTTGAATATTGTCAGCATTGTAGTTTTTACTCGCACTAATTCTTTTTCCTTCTTCCATTATATTCAGGTAGTTACATTAATTTTTATCAATCAACAAATATACTAATAAATTATGTAAAAGAACGCATATAAAACGTAGGTGGGAGATAGTTTCTTTTAATAATTTAACGTTAATAATCAGGGAGTTAATCTGAAGGAAAAGATATTAAAAATGATGTTCTAAAATGAGTAACTCAAACCACCTAAAATGCTAAATTTTTGCACGGGGTAATGATACCACCTCATATAAGATGAATTTCCCAGATTATTAAAATCGGTAAAAATAGTAAGGTGCTTGGTGTAGCGATATTCAATTCCAAGATTGATATCAACCCATCCTTCCAATTCAACCGGGGGGATTATTAAAAAACCTGAATCAGAGTAATCCTTCACAAAACTTTTACCATAGTTTATAATTTCGCCTCTAATGAAAATAATGTCCATTACTGAAAATTTAGCAGATAATGTCAGGTCATATTCCGGCTTATGCCAAGGTCTAAATTCTCTGCTCATTGTATAGTTGTAGTAATTGGCTTTGAAGAGAATTTTAATGGATTCCTTAGCCTGAACGCTAAAAGTAACTCTGGCATTAAAGAGGCTCACATTATCGAATACAACATCAAATGTGTTTTTGTAAACATTACTTGAATCATTTACAAAAAAGGGCATGTTATCAATAGATGCAGAAGAAATAAAGATGTCAAAATCAACACCTTGGGTCACTTTGCCATTTATTTGTCCGAAAACTTCAATTTTATTGTTTTGGTAAGTAAATGGGATAATTGAATTTATATAAGGATTTATGTCCGATAATTTTTTAAAGCTATTTTCTGAAAATCCGCCGGTAATTCCAATACTCGCGATTAAGGCGTTGGGAACAATTTCAACTCCTGCCTTAAGTTCGGGATAAAAATGAAAATTGGATACACTATCAACCTCCACAACTGCATTTATACCGGCATAGAACTGATACTGTTCAAAATCAGTTTGTAAGTATGGTTTAACGCTGGTGAGTAACTTATTATCAGCATTCTGAAGATCATAATTATTATAATATTCAGCATTAATGATCAGCCCTAATTTTTGTTCTTGCGTAATATTCGAAAACTTAAATGTATTATCGAACCTACTAATAAAGTTCACATTATGTTCCCTGGTTTGATTGATGTCGGTCAAGAAATAATAATTTAAGCCAAATGAATGGTTAACTTTTCCGGTTTCAATATAATTGCTATTAAATAAAATATTTGCACCGGCAAGTTGATAACGTTGTTTTATATCATTGTCATTATAAGGATCATCAGGATATAATGCTGGGGAAAAACCATATTGATGGACTACGTTATGCTTATAAAGAGCACGGCTACTCAAAGTATGATTTTTATAAAATTTCTTTCCAAATACTTCTGCTAAGTTGTTACTGTATGCACTGTTGGCATGATATGCTATTTTCCCTGTGGATGATAAATGTTTAAGATGTACACCAAAAGAATATTCATCAGATCTTAAATTTGTAGCAAAGAATTCAAGGAAAGGAGTTTTATAAATACCATAACCTGCCTTGATGAAATTTTTATATAGTTGCGATAAGCGATCGCCTCTGATGGCGGCAGGACTAATCGGATCGAGGTCGAACAAGTTGGATAGCTGTATCGGTGTTAAGTAATAACTTAATATCGGGAGATTTAATTCATCATCTTTTATTTTAGGATTTAAATTTATTTTAAAGGCCTTCGTGATCTTTGGGTCGAATGCCCCAACAATGGTAACTTCTTCAGAATGTTTGGTTGTTTGAGCAACCAATGCCATTGAATTAATCAAAAATATGGCTACGATGCCTACTATGAATAGGTAGTTGAGTTTCGATTTTGACATATTATAGATTGTTTTCCTTTTCATTAATTAGCTTTAGTTTCTCCCTTGCAATTTCAACTAAATCCTGACCCTCGTAATTTTCAATAATACTCTGTAATGTTTGCTTTGCCTGAAAGGTATTATCCATTGCAATATAAACATCTGCCAATAAAATAAATCCTTTCGCAATCCAGTAATCATAGTATGAATAATCATTCGAAAGTTCGAAAATGATTTTCTCAGCCTCCTCATATTTTCGTTCATTATAATTGATGGATGCGATGAGGTATTTAGACTCGGCCGCCATTTCAGTATTGGCTAACTGTTCCGTGATTTTAAATTCCTGTAGCGCTCTCACAGGTTGGTTAATATCAAAATATGATTTAGCCAACAAATAATGTGCTTCGGTAATTTGATCGCCACTTATGTTAGTATTCTTTAAAAGTCCATTTGCCGCATCAATGGTATAGCTGTAGTTTTTTAATAAGAAATTACACCTCATTTTACCTTCAACTGCTTCAAGTAGAATGTTTTTATCTTCAGCTAAGTCAGCCAGCAAATCATATCTGTTAAGTGCCTCCGCATAATTTTTGAGATTGTAATTTATTCTGGCCGATTTTTGTAAAGATATTTCTGTGAAACGAGTAGTCGGTTTGGAAACAACGAAATTGTATCCTCGTAACGCATCTTCAAAATTTTTATTATTGAACTGACATTCGGCCAAATAAAAGTTGGCATTAAGTGCATGAGTTCCATTTGGGAAGGCGTTTAGATAAGCTTTAAAAGCTTTAATGGCATCATCATAATCCTTTTCCATATATTGATTCTCAGCAACGGTATAGGATAAAGAATCTTGCTCCGAAGGCCTGATATTGGCAACTCCCTGACTATTTGCAAAGCGGAAATATTCATCAAGATTGTTCATGTCAACATAAATGCTTTTGAGACTAGACAAAGCCTCTATTGATTCAGCCGTACCAGGATAATCTGAAATAACCTGTTTTAATGCTTTGAGAGCCGCATTATACTTATCATCGTTATAATAGATTAATCCACTTCTGAGTAATGCCTTTTTTGAATAGCTACTTCTCGGTTTTTCCGCCACTAAGCGATTGAAATATTTTAGTGCACCGCTGTTGTCGTTTCTGAGTATATAGGTTGTGCCCAAATCATACAGTGCATCGTCGTAATATGATGAACCCTTGTTTGTTGTTACCAGCGTACTTAAGGTTGAAATCTTTCCTCTGTAGTTTCCCAAGGCACCAAGTGCTAAAGCTTTATGGTAATCAGCATAATCCTTTGATGACTGACTGGTTCGGGAAGCTGCTTCGTAACTTGCAATGGCTTCACGATATCGTTTTGTTACATAATAGCTATCGCCAATACGAAGATTCGCATCGTTTATAAATCGGATATCGAAATTGCGTTGCGACACTAAAAAATCTTTAAAATAATTTATTGCCTGATCATATTCTTTTTTGTTGAATTTAATATAAGCAAGATTGTATTTAGCAAGTTCAAAATATTCAGTGTTTCGGGCAGCAGAATTACTAAGAAATTCTTTGTAATATTTATCTGCTCCCCAATAGTTTTGTAATCGATAAAAAGCTTCTCCTATCCAATAATTCGATTCGGTAGCCACTGTTTTATCAATTGAGTTCTCTATTGTTTTCTTAAATAAATCTATTGATTTCTCATATCTTTTGTCATTAAAAGATTGAATTGCACTATAGTAATATATTTTTTGATAAGATTGTTGGAAGTTCGGATCCTTAGATTTTAGGCGATTCATTATTTTTAAAGCTGCCTCATAATTCTTAGTCGACATATACAATTGAACCAGGTAATTATTTGCTTCATCTGTTCTGGAGGAATTGGGATATTCAATGAGATATTTTTCCAGCGAATTGATGGCATTATTGTATGGATCGCGAGAAAGTTCGATGCTTAATTTGGCATAATTAAATAAGGCTTCTTCCTTTATGACGAAATCATAATCCATTTTTGAGGCAGATAAAAATGAATTACTCGCAAACTTTTTATCATCGTTCTTCAGGTAGCAATATCCCAAATGATAGTAAGCATTTTGACTAAGCGAATCTCTTTGGGATGTAACATTTTGAAAATATCTGAGTGCATCCTTATGTCTGTCAGCTTTTAAATAACTAAAGGCCATTTGATAGCTCAAATCCCGATTTATTTTTTTTCGTGAAAGCCTTTCATAATCTTCAAAATAAGTTAAAGCTGAAACAAAATCATTGGTTTGATAATAAGATCCGGCGAGTAATTTTGCAAGTTCTGGTCTTAATTTTCTTTGAGCTAATTTATAAACTTCTGGTCCATCTTTTAATACATCTGCATATTTCTTTTGGTAATAATAAATCTGAATGATATAATAAGGGACAATATTTTTATATGAGCGATTTTCTTTAAGGCTTTCAAATATAGGTAAGGCCGTCTCAAAATCTTTTTCGAGATATGCCAAATGAGCCAGGTAATATCTTGAGGGTGCTGCATAAACGGATTTGGAGTCAGTTACTTGAGTAAAAGAAATTTTGGCATTCCTTTCATCTTTTAACTGTAGAGAACTGTATCCTGTTTTAAAATAATACTCATCTAATTCATCTTTAGTGAGATCTTTTCGATCAACTTTTTGAAATGAACCAAGTGATTTTCTATATTTCTTCCCGCTGAAATGATACTTGCCAAGCTGAAAATATATCCGCTTAATTTTCGAGCTGGTAGGATATTTATCGATGAAATTTTTGAGTTTAAATTCTGCATTCTTGTGTTTTAATTCCAGGGCACAGATTGCATCATAATAAGTGGCTTCAATTACGAGGGATTGTTCTTTATCTGTTGCATCATAAATAATTTTTTCAAAGATGGATTGTGCAGCACCAAATTTGTCTTTATAAAAGAGATCTAAAGCAGTACGAAATTCAGACCCGGGGTCTTGATAAACAGCTGTTTGTTGTGATAGAATGGATGATGAGTATCCCGTCAGAATGAAAATTATCAATAATTTCCAGAATTTATTCATGCTTTAATGTTTTTCGACTACTAAAGGTAATTATAAAGAAATTGTCGGTTTTAAATGTAAAACTAATTTATTAATATAGAAGTTTTAACAATTAACGGTTAAATTGTTGATATATTTTGATGTTGCCGGCTTTCTAAAGTAAAAATATCCTCCGATGGAGGATATTAAAAATCTTCAGTTTTATAAGCGGGATTCTGTATTCTGATATAATCAGAATTTCTATCATTAATCTAGCCTTAATGTTACCATTAAGATCAAACAACCTACCCATTCCGGTTTATGTAAACACAATTTAGTGAGCAACTATATCCGCCAGTTGGCGGACCGGAGTTTATTTGGTTTTTCAACCCATAAGGTTTACCCGATTGAAAAGTCACCTTAATCAACCCGTGAGCTCTTACCTCACGTTTTCACCCTTATCTCACCATAGGCAAGACGGTTATTTTCTGTGGCACTTGCTGTTTCCGGTTGCCCGGAACCTTCCCGTTAGGAAGTATGGTGCTCGATGTTGTCCCGACTTTCCTCTCTTGAATATGCAAGAGCGATAGAACAAACTGAAAATCTTTGCAAATTTAAGCAATAATTGTATCAAAGTATTAATCTCGATTTGTTTTCTTATTTTTGCGGTTATTCAATCACCTTATGGTTACTAATATTATATTTCTTGGAATAATGGGTGGTCCCGAATTAATCATTATCGGTGTGATTTTGATTGTTTTATTCGGGGGTAAGAAAATTCCTGAAATAATGAGAGGGCTTGGAAAAGGAATAAAAGATATTAAAAAAGTTACAGAAGAGAATGAACTTACAAAGGATATTAAGGATATATCATCTGAAATAAATGAAGTGAGTTCCGGAATAAGAAAAATGACTTCACCGACAGAATTCTTAAAATCAAAAAAGAAATAATTAGGTCATATCTTGACAATCCCTCTTACTATAAATATCAATAAAACGCATTAATTGAAGGATTTAAGCATCGGTAAGGAAGGACCCTTAATTTTTAAGTTTGCCATGCCTATGGTGTTGGGCAATGTATTCCTACAAATGTACAACGTAATTGATAGTATTATCGTTGGTAATTATATTGGAAAAGAAGCATTGGCTGCAGTGGGAGCTTCATTCCCAATACTCTTCACATTAACTTCTTTAATTATAGGTATTGCTACTGGTTCAACGATAATTATTTCTCAGTTTTTTGGTGCCAAAGACATGAAGAAGGTACTTCGAGCCATTGATACATTATACATTTTTCTATTTTTTGCTTCCATTGTTGTAAGCGTATTTGGAATCATTTTTGCCGAAGAGATTTTTAAATTGATTAAACTTCCTGAGGAAGTATTACCCGATGCAATAACTTATTTACAGATTTATTTGTCCGGATTGGTTTTGTTTTTTGGGTTTTACGGAACCAGTGCAATACTCAGGGGATTGGGCGACTCGAAAACGCCACTCTATTTTATGATTGTATCAACCATCGCTAATATCATTTTCGATTTAGTGTTTGTAATTTGGTTTAAATGGGAGATAGCCGGTGTGGCAATCGCTACCTTAATCTCGCAAGGAGGAGCTTTCGTTGCTGCGATCTGTTACCTTAATCGTACTCATGAAGTAATTAACCTTTCATGGAGGAAACTCATTTTTGATAAACCTATTTTTAAGCAAAGTTCACGAATTGGTTTTCCAATTGGGCTTCAGCAAGTTTTTGTTGCCTTGAGTATGGTGGTTATGTATTGGCTCGTAAATCCGTTTGGTACTGATACTGTTGCTGCTTATTCAGTAGTATTCAGAATTGATGCTTTTGCGGTCATGCCTGCAATGATGTTTGCTGCCGCTTTATCAACATTTGTGGGGCAAAATCTGGGGGCTAATAAACCTGAACGAGTTAGAAAAGGCCTGATTTCTACTTTTTATATGACTTCAGCTATTGCCTTAACCGTCGCTGCCATCGCACTTATATTCAGTCGCTCGTTAATGAGTATGTTTACTTTGGATGAATATGTGATTGCTATTGGTGTGGAATACTTACACATTGTCAGCTTTTTCTATATTTCATTTTCCGGAATGCTCACCATTGGTGCTGTGATGCGCGGAGCAGGAGATACTTTAATTCCTATGTTTATAACCATTTTTGCATTGTGGGTAGTTCGGATACCTGTTTGTTATTACCTGGCGGAGTCAATGGGTTCAAATGGAGTTTGGTGGGGTATCCCGATCGCCTGGATCGTAGGTATGATATTATCTTATCTCTATTATCTAACAGGGAGGTGGAAATCCAAACCGATATTGCGTAAGGGATAACCCAATCTTCATATTAACAGTATTTACTACTCAAAAAATTCGTAATGGAAAAAATTTTTGTAATTTGAGAAAGTGCCTTGTCCGTTAATTAATGTCGTCGTTTCTACAAGTAAACCATCCTCATTATAAATTCTTTCAATCCGATGGTTAATTTTATTTGACTTATTTATTTCTTCCTGGAGGATGATGCGATTATTTTTATCATATTCAAGTTTGGTAGTGTTTTTATGATAGGGGTTTTCTTCAACAAACCCAAGGATTCGATCGTTCGCATAGCCTGAATATTCTATTTTCTTTACCAATTGTTCTTTGTGATTATAATGCTTTTCTATCTCGGGTTTTCCGTCTGAGTTGTATTCAAATCGAATACTGTTTTTATGGTCGTCTTCAATTTCCCAGTGTTTTTCTTCAAGCAATTTCCCTTCTTGATAAACATAATTTTTCTTCTCAATGGCCTCTTCATCTTCATTATATTGAATGTGTTCCAAAAGGGTTTTTCCGTTATAGATAAATAATTCCTTTGCTTCCAGGGATCCTTCATCATCCATGGTAACTTTTTTAATTATGTTACCATCCTCATTATAAGAAAAAGTAGTTGTATCGAAAGAACCGTCAAGGTAATGTTTATGCTCTTTAAGCTTCTTCCCATTCGAACTCCATTCAATAGTAACTCTTTCATCCAATTCTTCATCACCATTAAAGCAACATTCTTCAATTAAATTATTATTTTTATCATATTCATTAACAATAACGTGTTCGGTAATTCCCGGAGGATTAAAATTTATTTCTTTAATCAGGTTTCCTGATCTGTCAAAATGGGATTCTTTATAAAGTTGTTTTTCACTAATCTCCTCTGCAGTTTTATTTATAAGATTTATCCTATATATTTTCTCAACAGAAATGTCTTTACTCATAATTCAATAATTTAACAAAATGTAATGATCAAAATTAAGGCTTTAATAAATGTGTTTTCAAAAAAACTGAAATGAAAAATAAAAAGGTGTTTGAACTTCAATTCTAGATCCACTAAAATAGTTTTATAATCATGCTTATTGTAATTTTGTAAGCTTAACGATAGTTTCAATTAATGTTAGTGATATGAAATTTAAGATAGGGGATAAGGTGAAGTTTTTAAATGATTCGGGTGGTGGAATCGTCAGTAAGGTGGTTAGTAGCCGAATGGTAAACGTAAGTGTGGAGGATGGATTTGATATTCCAACTTTAATCAGCGAATTGGTCTTAATTGACCCTACCACTCATTCAGAAAAGATGTTTAATGAGGAGTTTAATGTATCCACATCAGAAATTGCAGATGGCATTGAGGAGCGCCCTGAAAGTGATTCATCGCATTTTCCGATCAAAGGAATGGTGAAGGAAACTCCAGGAGCTTACCTGGCGTTGGTGCCTCATAATACAAAATGGCCGGTAACTGGCGGACTGGACTTATACATAGTCAATCATACAAATTATGATATCTTGTTTAGTTTGATGCTGAAAGAAAAGGACGGTACCTATTTGGGGCACGATTACAATTCGGTTGAGTCGGAGTCCATGCTTTTATTAGATGCAATTGAGCGGGAAGAACTGGAAAAATGGCAAGATGGAGTCGTGCAAATTTTGTATCACAACAATAGCACTGGCGCGGTAATCATGCCGGCTCACACTACTTTTCAATTAAAAAAAGGGAAATTAAATAATGAAAGCAGTTATCAACACAGTGATTTAGTAGATGGTATTGCATTGATTTATTCTCTAAATGAGATTTTAAATCAGCCAAAGTCTGATTTCTTTAATTCAGAAAAGAAAGATGTTGGAATAAACCCAAAAAAGGCTGCTGAAAAAAAACGAACACCCATAATTGAGCAACATCAAACCTTACCAAGAGTGGCGGTAGTTGATTTACACATCGGCGAATTGATTGATAATATTAGCGGCTTGGAAAGCAGGGATATGTTTGCTTATCAACAAAAATATTTTAAAGATTGCCTTGAAAGTGCAATTGCAAATAATTATAAAAAGGTTACATTTATTCATGGTGTTGGCAATGGAGTATTAAAAAATGCGATTATTAAAATGTTAAAGGAATATGAGAATGTCGATAACCAAAGTGCTTCCTTATCGAAATTTGGAGTTGGAGCAATCGACGTTTTAATTCGTCCCTGGAGATAAACTTATTTAGTGCCCTTTCATCAGTGTTGATATCACAATTACAGCGCCCGAGTAAATATTTATAATGATAACCAATTTCCTGAATTATTTTTGTAATGTTGCCCAACATCGGAGTGGCTTGAACATTTGCTACTTTAATATTTGTTTTTTGACTTCTTTAGAACAATCAATATAGATAAGAAATTACCATTCATCACAAACATCTCAAGAAATGGATTGATTTACAAACTGTGCAATAATCAATTTTGCTCAAACGCTTTGCTTAATTGTGATAATGCTTTCTTAATTATTGATCTGGGACAACCAATATTCATGCGATGAAAGCCATCGCCTCCCGGACCAAATATGGAACCATAATTAAAACCTAATTTGGCTTTCTGAATAAGGAATTCTTTAATCTGCTTCTCTGATTTCCCAAGTGCTCTAAAATCAAGCCAAAGCAAATAAGTGGCCTCCGGCTCAATTAATCGAACCTGAGGAATATGAGATTTCAAATATGATTGTACGTAATCAACATTCATCTGGAGGTAATTGTTTAACTCATACAACCAGTTAGCCCCTTGAGTGTAAGCCGTTTCTAGGGCGATAGCACCGAATAAATTACCCATTTTGAGATGTGTTCTCTCTAAAAAATCAGTATACGATTTGAGTAGCTTTTCATTCTCGGAGATAATGACTGAAGTACTTAATCCGGCTAAATTAAATGTTTTACTGGGTGCAAGATATGTCAAGGTAATTTGAGAGATTTCTTCTGATAAACTAGCTAAAGGCGTGTGTTTAAAGCCCGGTAAAATTAAGTCAGAATGAATTTCATCAGATAAAATGATTACGTTGTGTTTTAAACAAAGATTGCCAAGTTTTAGCATCTCTTCCCGTGTCCAAACTCGTCCAACCGGATTGTGCGGGCTACAAAAAATAAACAATGTTGCGTCTTCAAGTTTATGTGCTAAATCTTCAAAATCAATTTCATATCTTCCGTTTGTGAGTTTCAAATTATTATAAACGAGCTGACGATCATTATCTGTTATCGAATTAAAAAATGGAAAATAAACCGGGGGTTGAACCACGACTTTATCACCAGGCTTGCTTAAACCCATGATACTCAAGTTTATTGCAGGCACAATGCCCGGACTAAACTTTACCCAATTTTTTTCAATTATCCATTGATGTTTTTGATCAACCCAGCTAACAACGGATTGTGTGAAGGATTCGGGACGGATTGTATAACCAAGGATTTCATGATCCAATCGTTTTCGTAGTGCGTTGATGATAAATGAGGGCGTGGCAAAGTCCATGTCTGCAACCCACATTGGCAGTACATTTTCGGCATTAAATACGAATGGCGAGAAATCATATTTAAGAGAATTCGTGTTCTTTCTGTCAATTAGCTGATCAAAATTATAAGGCATAAGATTTAATATTCTTTGGCAAATGTATAAAAACTTAGCAAAAAGAACCGGCCAAAAGCCGGTTTAAATCCTTTGTTAAACTAATATTAGAAGATGAGGCTCCCCTCCACAAGCGGACGGGCTATCATGATGGATGCTATTTTATTTCGCCCAAGGGGCGGGGAATATTCAAGCATAAGTATTAGGAATGTTTTTAGAAAAGCAGCTAAAGAAGTAAGCGCAAACCCCTGGCCTACAGCATATACACTAAGGTATTCGTTTGCAACTCACTGCATTGAAAACAATGTAAACTTACGTCATATACAAAATATGTTGGGACACAGTTCACCCAAAACAACAGAAGTTTATACCAAAACAATTGAAATAAATAAT
>PIVJ01000554.1 GCA_003353955.1 Bacteroidota bacterium
CATCATATAACAATAAGTGAAAATATCTGCGGAATTCTAATAAAAACTAATAGGACAATAATTTGCACTCGGAGGGCGGTATGAAGATTACCGGACCGGGTCTGGTCGTTAACGGCCCGGCCAGACCCGGTCCGGTAATCTTCATACCGCCCGACGAGGGCAAATTATTACTATTCTTACAGATTTTCAATTCATCACTCTTTTTTTGGACACCCGATTAAAAACGGGATGCTGACCTGGATTGACCCGGTGCGGCCTTAGTATACTTTAGGGGACCGACACCTATATAGACATCATATACATCAGATCAAGATTTTAGCGCCGCAGGCTAAACAAGGCCCCCTTACCTTAGTGTTTTGCGCCGCAGGCCTATGCTGACTAAATTATTCACTACTAGGGATGTTTAAGTATCAAACGGATACTTTATTTTTAGCGGATTACTCCTCAAACATGCTAAATATGCATGAAATTGCGATCGAGTCGACATTTCTTCCGCATCGAAGCCGGCGCCATTTGCATCTTGCCGGTCTCGTCAACTGCGCATGAGATCGGAACCGCTCGGCTGTTTCCGTGAAACTTCGTGCCGGGCGGTTAATGACATTTCGGACCGGCCAAAACTCATTAACGCCCGGGGTCCTCTCATTACAGACCGGATAATCCACGGTATCCGCCGCGCAAATATGTAAGAATATGAAGTTGATCAGTTAAGAATTGTGGTCTCTATCGCGCTAACAAGAAATGCATTTGGCAAATTCAAAATGGCCGCCGTTCGGCCATCTTGAATCGGTCGGCACCGAAAATTTAATGGGTTCATCCTCTTGGCCCAAGGTATCATCCCTGTCAATATGAAGCTGATCCGTCAAGAATTGTGGTCTCTATCGCGCTAACGAGAAATGCATTTGGCAAATTCAAAATGGCCGCCGTTCGGCCATCTTGAATTGGTCGGCACCAAAAATTTAATGGGTTCATC
>PIVJ01000555.1 GCA_003353955.1 Bacteroidota bacterium
GCTTCTTCCATAAGCTTACAGAACTGAGTTTTAGTATCGCCTTTAGCATAAAGACCTCTTTCACCAGCCCAGTCTCTTATCTTTTGAAACCTTTCACTTTCAGATGAATCATATCTCCAATTACCATTGCCATTAGCTCTAGTAGTTAAAGTATCTAAATAATCTTGGTAAGCATCTTTACCAAATGGAAATCTTTCAGCTTCTGTAGTGTGATCTTTAACTTGAAAGTATTTAGCAAATGCTTTATTATATATGTAAGATCTTTCTGTAGTATACATGGATGTCTTAACATTATCCATTATCCAAGCAATTGTATCCATGTTGATTTCAAATTCACCATGCATTGTTTCCCATGTTTTACCCATCATATCCATTAATCTTCCTTTTAATTTTGATACTGGTACTGGAAATGTGCTTGTCTGCTCTGTTGCGTTTATATACATTTTATTTTGGTTTTTTGGTTTATTAATATATAGATCTTTATATTTTTGTCTGTCAACTCGATAGCCGTAAGACAATTGAAGTTCTAACTCGCGGTCAGATATATAATCTATATCTGTACTTTGTTCTAGAACTTCTACTTCGTCTAAGCTGTAACCTTGTTGGTCGACAACTCTAGATATAAGATCACGTGTAACACCTATTTTTTTACCCGGTATATGGTATAAATAATAATTAATTTTATCCATATATTCTAGCTCTTGATGTTAATGTGTTTTGTTCTGGTAGTTGATCTTCATATAAGTGAAGATTATGTGCAAAATGATAGTATTCACCCATTGCATATCCTGTTCTCTCTGACACTAGTTCTTGTAATTTACTGAAACAATATTGATCAATACAGAAACCAAACCAGAGATCATTAGATCGCATTGTAACACACATATTTAATTTATTATTTAACACTGTAAACTGTATTGCATATGTACAAGGTGTATCGTATTTGTATTTTGATATTTCTTTACCATC
>PIVJ01000556.1 GCA_003353955.1 Bacteroidota bacterium
AAACTTGGATTTTTAACAGATTGATGCCAAAGGTTACAATGACTTCTGAGGTCAAAGGTCAAGGTCATTTTATAATTTTGTTTTTTTATGGCTCAGGCAAGTTCATAGACTGGTTTTCGAAGATTACCAAATCAACAAATGGTGTTTTCATTTGATTTCCAATGTTTAACCTCAATTTCGGACATGACCTTGACCTATGACCTTGAAAGTCATGAAGGTCATTTCACCAATGAAGTCCCTAATCCCATAAATGGGGAATAGGTAAAGGTAGATTGCTTCTATGGTGCCCAGCAGCACTCAAACTTGGATTTTTAACAGATTGATGCCAAAGGTCACAATGACCTCTGAGGTCAAAGGTCAAGGTCATTTTGAAATTGTGTTTTTTTATGGCTCAGGCAAGTTAATAGACTGGTTTTGGAAGGTTAACAAATCAATCATTGGTGTTTTCATTTGATTTATAATGTTTAAGCTCAATTTCGGACATGACCTTGACCTATGACCTTGAAGGTCATGAAGGTCATGTCACCAATGAAGTCCCTGATTTCATAAATGGGAGATAGGTAAACTTAGATTCCTTCTTTGGTGCTGAGAGGTGCACAAATTAGGATTTTAACAGATTGATGCCAAAGGTCACAATGACCTCTGAGGTCAAAGGTCAAGGTCAATTTATAATTTTATTTTTTTATGGCCCAGACAAGTTTATAGACTGGTTTTGGAAGGTTACCAAATTGATAAATGGTGTTTTTATTTGATTTACAATGTATAACCTTAATTTCGGACATGACCTTGACCTATGACCTTCAAGGTCATGTCACCAATGAAGTCCCTGACCCCATAAATAGGGGGGTAGGTAACCTTAGATTCCTTCTCTGATGCCCAGAAGTATCCAAACTAGGATTTCTGAAATTTTCGAGGCCCCCCACCCTGCCCCCGGGGTGGGGCAAAAAAAGTAATATGCCCATGCAC
>PIVJ01000557.1 GCA_003353955.1 Bacteroidota bacterium
GCTTACTACGACACCTCTAATTCACCAGGTACAACTGATCAGATATTATCTTCGACAGTAACTGGTACCACTTGGATAGACCCTAGTACTATCACTGCAGAAGCAGCTACATTAGTTGTAATTGCGTGTAAGAACACTTCTGGAGCAACTATAACTAAAGGGACTCCTGTATATCAAACAGGAACAGTGGGTGCGACAGCAACTATCGAAATAGCACCTGCGGACGCATTGATATCAGCAAATAAACTTCCAGCTATTGGTTTACTGCAAACAGACCTAAACAACAACGGTATTGGCAAGGTAGTAATAACTGGGGAACTTACAAACTTTACTACAGACCCTATCGACGGAGTGACACCTACCACAGGGGATAAAATATTCGTAAAATCAGGAGGAGGATTGACATTAACCAAACCAACAGGCGAAGGTAATGGCATTCAAAATATGGGACTTGTTGGTAAAGTATCTGGTGGAAACGCTGGATCTGTTACTGTATCATCTATAATGCGTACGAACGACGTACCTAACTTACCAACAGGTAGAACTTGGGTGGGTAATAGCAATACAGAGGTGTCGCAGACTATTTACATCGACGAGCCTAATCTAAGGCTTGGGATTGGGACTACTAGTCCTCACCGTAAACTTACAGTAACAGGCGCAGCCGGCTCAGCTCCTTTATTAGCTTTAAAAAATACAAGTACCTCAACGGCAAACGATGTAGCTATGTCCTTTATTAGAGACAACGATGACTCTAAAGGATTTACAATAGGAATAAACTCCGCAAATGATGCGTTTAATATATCTAAATCCGGAAGTATTGTAAGTACTGATGTAAAGCTTACTATTACCGACGATGGAAATGTTGGAATTGGAACCACCAGTCCACAAGCTAAGCTACATGTTGATGGAGCTATAAAAGTAGGTACAGCTCAAACTCTTGCTGCTTCTTCTACAACCGTTGGGGCT
>PIVJ01000006.1 GCA_003353955.1 Bacteroidota bacterium
CTATGGTTTTCTAGCCTTATCATAGGATGGGCAAGGTACTATTGGTGAAAAGAGCAATAGTACTCATGAAGTGACGAACCGCCGTATACGAGAACCGTACGTACAGTGGTGTGAGAGGCGCACTCCGTCAGTTACCCCTGGCGGAGCCGTCTACTCGATTGTAACACGTTTATTGCTCTATGTATTGCGGGATAGAAGCAAAATTATCATACGGAAGAACTCTCTCCCTCATAAGTGCTTTGTTCTCAAAATGTCTAGAAATTTCCATTCGTTTATCAAAATCTTCGGATTCCCCTTTGAAATGATAATTTTGAATAGCCAGACAATTTGGATGTTCAAAAATTGATTTTAGCAATGTTCTATCCGATAACCCACAAGAGTGACCAATTACAAAAACATCAAATTCATAAACCTCAAGATAATTAAGCAGATTATGATAATTATGTGTCCTTGGGTATTGAAATGATTTTATTTTCCTTAACAATTCGTTTACACCCTCAATTTCAAGTTCTTTATAATCTTCTCCCGTATCATCGCCATATCCAAAAATTATTGGATTATCATCATGTTTAACAGTCCCATGAATAAACAGCTGCTTATTATTACCATGGACAAATGAATTATCTATTATCTGCTGTACTGTATTTGTATAATTGAAATTGAGGAATAAAACCTCTGAAGGATTACTAGGTCTATCATGTCTTTTAACTAAAGAAGCTATTTGAGGTCTCAAAGGCTCACCAATACTCTCAAACAATGAGGATAATAAGTCAATGTGTTTCATAGTGATTATGACCTCTTGTTCTTTAATATAACTTTTTAAAGCAATAGTAAGCTCGTCCATACATTTATTAAGCGCAAGAATATCCGATGGATTATTACCCCTTTCTTTGTCTACCTTGTAAAGACGGAACTTTCTTTTCAGACTCACATAGTAGTGTTGTTCAATATCAACCCATCTAGCATTTGTAAGTATGGTCACAATCTCTTTAATAAAATCGTATTTATATGAAATTTCAGCTCTGCCTTTTAGAAATACTATAAATTCTTGAACAGTTCTTAAACTAAGTATTTCTTGCAAAAAATCAGGTTGATATACTTTTGGTCCTAACACTTTGAATGAAATCAAATCATTTGTATCGTTATATTGACGATTACTGAACGTTCTTTTTTCAATTTTTTGAAGATAATTTAAAATGAAATCTGAATAGCTTGTTTTAAGACCAAGAGCTCTGTCAAATCCATTTCCAATTAATACGAGTCTATTGTATTCTTTATTCATAATCAAATCATCTTATCTAATTGAAAATCTTAGTATAAAGCAATTAATCCCGATAATTGGCGGGGTGTTGTGAAAATGTGTTACAACGTTATTATAAGCAAATGTGCGTGTTTAAAAGAATTTTGTAGCAAGTTGCACATAGCTAATTTAATTTATCGGTTACAATTTAATGATTTAATTACCAACCAGAAATTAAATTGGCGGGGCTTATTGCTTGCAGGCTCTTTCATGTAACTAATTGACAGCATTTTGTTTATAAATTGTTGGCAACAGTATTTTATTTTGCTAGATACTCATTTGGCTCAACATAATCAAAATCAGGGGAATCTTTAAAAAATTGTCTTAATTGCCATACGTGTCCTGCACCATAAATCAGCAACAGTCGTTCTTCTCTGTCAAGATTGGTTAAATCATATGCGTTAGAAAATATTCTTAAATTTCTTCTATACCATCTTGCAACACCATCTGCACCCAGATAATTATCCCCAGCACCTCCTAGTACATTTTCAGTTAAATATGCTTGATGGTCTTTTAATCTATTTTCTGGTCTGTTTATAAAAAATAGGTGCTCTGTCAAGGTTTGTACACTTTTCATGGAATCATCTAGTTCATAAAACGATTCATAATCATATCGCGTTGATTTTGTTAATTGCCCCTTTGATTTCAAATATGCATCTTCATCGTAATTGTTCCAATCCAATTCAACACCAAACCAGTCAGCAGAAGCATCAGAACAATAAACTCGGTTATGACCTAATCTCTTGGCTAGTTTAAAACCAATTTGATAGACTTCGTTTTTTTTATCGTTAAGCTTCAATGAACCATTGAGATAATTTTGATAGCGGACATTGGTTATACTGTCCATTTTAATTCTTGGCCATTCAAGCAATATTTTAGTTGGTTTATACTCTGCTATTTTGGACAGTAGTATGTCCAACTCAACTTGTCTTTCGTTTTCGAGAATATTAAAGGAGAATTTTGGTTTGTAACTGTCTAGATTCGGATTATCGAAATGAAAAACTCCCAAAACCATAGCTTTTGCCTTGTGTTTTCCAATAAATAGATTTGGGTCTTCTATTGGATTTAATTCTTCTGACTGTTTTGCTTCTTTAGATGTTTTTTCAATTTCTTCATTGCAAGCTGTTATGCAGAGAAATAAAACTAGAAGAAAAATGTTTCTTATCATTTTAGGTTTCATATTGTTGCCAACAATTGTATAACCACATTGAAGTTATATCGTATATAGCTACAAGTTAATATTTCTTATTAAACTATCAATCGGACTTGCAATTTTTTTATTATTTATTTCAATTGTTTTGGTATAAACTTCTGTTGTTTTTGGTGAACTGTGTCCCAACATATTTTGTATATGACGTAAGTTTACATTGTTTTCAATGCAGTGAGTTGCAACCGAATGCCTTAGCGTATGTACAGAACCTAAGGTAGTTACTCCTGCCTTCTTTTTTGCAGTATGTAATACATTCCTAATGCCTGTGCTTGAATATTGACTGCCCCATTCGCCCCATTGTCCTTCAACACACTTGATTATTTTGTCACAAATAAACCAACTGTCCATAAGAACATAATCTACATAGGGGCCTTGCGGGCAGCTCTCTTTATCATGGAAACAGTGACACCTATCTTATTCTTATCTTACAACAACAATGTGTTGAATACCAATGCATTACACAAATTATTATATTTCTTTTTTTATCTTAATCCATTTGTTTTAAAACACTTAATCTGTTTTGCAAAACTTCAGTAGTTTACAAGACGGGCTTGGTAGTGGGGATACAAACAGGAAGAAATATTTCCCAGTTAATTACTGTGTTAAGCTTTTCTAGTGGACCTCCTGTTTTTCTCATCTTTTCTAATCGGAATTGGCCCCCAATAATCCTAATTGTCCTTAATTTTTTGTATTTTTATTTCATGCGCTATAAAATTATACTCCCACACATACTAATTATACAGATAGCTGCCTGATTATATGAAGTTTAACCTCTAGAGGTTGCCATATATGAATTAAGGTATGCGATTACTTATATGTGGTCATTTATTAGTAAGTTTAATATGAGAAGAAATGAGTAGATTATTTCAATTTTTTTTACCTCCTAAGAAGTGGCAATTTATTGCGATCATTGTTTTCGGATCGATGATTGGATTATTGTTTTATGCCTTTTATGTATCGAATGTCTCGTCATATCTTTCTGATAAACCAGAGACTTGCATGAACTGCCATATTATGGCTCCTGAGTATGCAACATGGAATCATAGTTCACATAGAGAAGTGGCAGTTTGTAATGATTGTCATGTACCACATAACAATGCCTTAAATAAATGGTATTTTAAAGCTAAAGATGGAATCCGACATGCTTCAATATTTACAGCTAG
Organism: Bacteroidota bacterium; assembly: GCA_003353955.1. GTDB lineage: Bacteria > Bacteroidota > Bacteroidia > Bacteroidales. The sequence goes on from PIVJ01000006.1 coordinate 3,674, forward strand.
GTTGGAACCTCAAACAATATTCATAAAAGAAGCTAGTGTTAAAGTTGTACAAAATAATTGTGTACGCTGTCATACCAAACTTATTACCAATGCAAAATTATTGAGCCAAACGAGTGAATTTCATACTCATTTTAAAGACCGATTGTGTTGGAGTTGTCATCAGGAGGTACCACACGGCAGAGTAAATAGTTTGTCGAGTGTACCAAATGCAAGGGTTCCGGTTTTAACAAGCCCGATACCTAAGTGGTTAAAAGCAATTACAGATAATAAAAAAGATAACAAATGAGAAAATTTGAGAAATCTACCAACAGAAGATCCTGGGTAAATTGGATGCTGTTTTTCACAAGTATTGTTGTGGTTTTTTTACTTGGATTAATAGCCTCCTCTATCACAGAACGCAGAGTTGAGGCCATATTTGCCTATCAACCAACAGTCAAATTAAATCAGTATGAGCCTCGTAATTCCGAATGGGGCAAAAATTTCCCAATGGAATATGAATCTTATATGGAAACTTCCGATACTTCATTAAGAACGTTGTTCAATGGAAATACTATGATTGATATGCTCGAAGTCGATCCTCGTTTAGTCGTTTTATGGGCTGGTTATGGGTTTGCTAAGGATTACAATCAGGGACGAGGGCACTATTATGCCATTGATGATTTAAGAAATAGCCTGCGAACCGGAGGACCAACAGGACCAGACGATGGCCCAATGCCGGCAACTTGCTGGACATGTAAAAGTCCTGACGTACCTCGATTTATGAATAAAAAAGGCATCACTGAATTTTATAGCGGCAAATGGTCAGGCAAGGGAGCTGAAATTGTGAATGCAATTGGTTGTGCTGATTGTCACAATGCCGAAACGATGGAGTTGCAAATTAGCAGGCCCGCTTTAATAGAAGGATTTCAAGCAATGGGTAAAGATGTAACTCAGGCTACGCATCAAGAAATGCGATCATTGGTATGTGCTCAGTGCCATGTTGAATATTACTTCAATAAAAAAACACCTGTTGAAGGCGTGCCTTATTTGACGTTACCATGGAAAAATGGAATGACGGCAGAGGATATGCTTAATTATTTTAACGAGATTGAGTTTGTTGATTGGACCCATAGTTTGAGTAAAACGCCCATGCTGAAGGCACAACATCCCGGTTATGAAATGTACAAAAGTGGAATCCATGCTGAGCGTGGTGTGAGTTGTGCAGATTGTCATATGCCATATCAAAGTCAGGGTGGACAAAAATACACTAATCATAAAATGGTTAGCCCACTCGATAATATTGCTGCTTCTTGCCAGGTTTGTCACCGCGAAAGTGAAGCAACCTTAAGAAAAAATGTTTTTGATCGTCAATTAAAGGTTATTGAAATCAGAGATCAGGCAGAGATATTAATTGTACGGGCACATGTTGAAGCAAAAGCTGCTTGGGATGCGGGTGCAACTGATACTGAAATGCATGAATCATTACAAAAAATTAGAACAGCACAATGGTATTGGGATTATGCAGCTGCAAGCCATGGTGGTTCATTCCATTCTCCGCTGGAAACAGCCAGAGTAGTAGGAAAGGCGATTAATGAAGCACAAAATGCAAGGATTTTATTAGCACGGGTATTGGCCAATTATGGACTGAACAAAGAAATTCCTTATCCGGATATTGCTACAAAAGCAAAAGCTCAGAAGTATATTGGTTTACCAATGGATAAACTCATTCAGGAAAAAGAAAAATTTAAAAAAGAGATCTTACCTGAATGGGATAAAAAATCAAAGGAAAGAGAAGCAACTTATACGAATTAATACTAAAAAAACCGACCATAAGTGAACTGACCCCAAAATGTTATTTCTAACTATTTGGGGTCAGTTCATATTCTCTTGGGTTGTAATTAATCCTTTTAATAAAAACGGTCAATCTATTTTAGGACGACTCATATAATAAAGCGCCAGGTTATAAATACAAGTGTAAACAGGCCTAGGAAAACAACTCCCAGTTGCGCAAACCTCCTTAGCACCAAGCCAGGTCGATCTGATTCCGGCATGTGTTTATCTGTAACTACTTTGTAATTCATATAAGCTAAAATGGGTGCGGTTACAAAAGAAATGCTTGTTGCAAAATCCACCATAAACCTCATGTTTTCGGCAAAATACCTGAGTAAAATTAAGGTGCCAATTACCAAAATAAGTATCCAAAATACATTAACCATACCTGACCTGATTTTTGTAACCCTAAAATGAGGAAAAAGTATTTCAGTTGTTGGCTGGAGAACCCTTGGATAAGCATCTAAACAGGTTAGCGTTGTACTAAACATTGTTGTAACTGCCGCGATTGAGATTATTATCTTAGCCCAATCCCCAATGCTTGAGGTGTACATTTGAATGAGTTGTCTGGCAAATACAGTTCCACTCGCTGATAAATCTTCACCATTACCATGAATCACTAAGGCGCCTAATAATAGAAACCCAAGCGCCAATAAAGTGGTTCCAAAATAACCAATCTTGAAATCCAATAAGGATTGCTTTAGGGTTGGTTTAAACTTGAGTTGCTCAATCTTTGCCACACTCCAAACCGAAGACCAAACCGAAACATCAATTGGGGAGGGCATCCATCCAATAAAAGCAATAAGAAATAAAATATCAATTCGGTTCATCCAATTAAAGTCGGGTAAATCCCGGCTTGTTTCTGAGGAACCTCCAAAAGCTGAAATTACTGCAATGAATGTTGAAACGGCCAATATGATGATGATTAATTTCATCGATTTATCCAGTATAGAATACCTTCCAATAACTAACAATAGGGTTATCAGACCTAAAATGAAACCACTTATTATAACAGGATCAACAGTAAGATGAAATACATTGGCAACTAATCCTGCAGTAACTATAGTAACAGCACCCTGGATGGTGAACATAGTAAGTAGGGTTAATATGGCATACGCGATGATTGCCCATTTGCCTAATTTTTGATATCCATGAATTAAACTTTTTCCGGTTGCAGCTACATAGCGAGGTGCGAACTCAAAAAAGGGATATTTAATAAAATTGACTAATAATAAAATTAAGATTAAATCATAACCATAATTTGCTCCGGCTCTTGTAGATTGTACCAAATGAGAAACACCAACAGCAGCGCCTGCGTATATGAGACCCGGACCCAGTAATCGAAAAAAATTTCGTAACTTCATATATTCGATTTGAGCAAATGTAACAAGAAATTATTTATAAGCGAAGTCAACAATGTCTATAAAAGAAGAATTTAAAGTAAAAGGAGGAGAATTATTATCATTCATTAAAGCCCTAATTAAAGAAGGTAATGTTCGGAGAATTGTCGTCAAAGACGATAAGAATAAAAAATATATTGATATTCCTGTAACAGTTGGTGTTGCGGGTGTGGTTTTAGCTCCTTTTCTGGCGGCCATAGCAGCTGTTGCTGTTTTTACAACCACATTAACGGTTGAGGTAATTCGGGATAAAGACTGAGATCATTTATTCCAGATTTTCCATGATTGTTCTGCCTGAAGATGTAACATTTTTAGGCCATTAATTGTTACTGCTCCTTTCTCTCTACCCAATTTCAGGAATTGAGTTTCTTCAGGATTATAAACCAAATCATACAAAAGATGATTTTGATTAATGAACTCGTAAGGAATATTAACAACCTCATTTACATCTGGAAACGTTCCTACAGGCGTAGCATTGATAATGATATTATATGCTTTTAAAAGTACTTCGTTAATCATATCATACCTGATCTGCCTTAACTTGTATTGGTTTCGGGTAACTTCCAGAAATGGAATTCCATTTCTAACCAGCACAAATTTAATTGCTTTTGAAGCACCTCCGGCACCCAAAACCAATGCCTTCTTATTATGATTTTGTAATAAGGGAAGAAGTGTTTTCTCAAATCCAAAAGTATCTGTGTTATAGCCTGTCAAGAAAGGTTTATTATCTCTACGCTTAATTTTAATTGTGTTGACAGCACCAATGAAACGAGAACCCCTGTCTATTTCATCTAAATAATTGATGATGCTTTGTTTATACGGAACGGTAACATTAAGACCGCTTAATTCAGGATGATTTTCTAAGATTTTTGGAAATTCATCAATGTCGTTTAATTCGAAGTTCAGATAAACCAGGTTATTACGATTCTCATTCTTGAATTTGTTTTTAAAATATTCATTAGAGAATGAGTGTGTTAATGTTTTACCAATGAGCCCGTATGTCTTCATTTCCGGTTATATTCTATTTTGTTATTGTCTTTGCGCCAAGGTTTCTACGAACCAGATGCTAAGTATACCACAAGATATAAATAATATTGCAATCCAGAATTCCAAATTTAAGGATTGTGGTAAAATATGTTCAAATTTTAAAACAACAGCTTCCCCATTTTTTAATACAGATTCTCCAAATTCATTTAGTAGTAGTATTTTCTCTTTCCAAGGCCATAAAACACTCACCGATCCCAAAATAAATCCGGTCAATAAGGATATCGTTTCGTTCCTAAATCTTTTGAACACCCAGGAAATAAGATGTGAGAACACAATAATTCCAACTACGGCACCTAAAATTACCGGAGTAAGAATTGTAAAATCAAGATTATTTATCGCATCAATGGCAACTAATTTGTAATTACCCATAAGTAGCAGGATGAATGAGCCCGAGAGGCCAGGAAGTATCATACTACATATGGCTGCCACTCCACATAAAAAGAGATAGAAAAAGCTATTATTTTCGGTTGTTGGATTAAGTATTGAAATAAATACGGCAATCGTAGTTCCAATGATAAATGTAGTGATAACACGAATACTCCAATGTTTTACTGTCTTGCCCACAAAGTAGACTGAAGCCAGTACCAGTCCGAAAAAATATGCCCAAATATAAACCGGATAATTAGTAAATAAGTGATCAAATAATTTAGCCAAACTTGCAATGGCTATCACAATGCCAGCTAAAATTATTATCAGAAATTTAAGATCGGTATAATTGGAAAATGCCTTCCATTCAAATTTTAAAAGAAATCGTATTGCCTTTAAATTAAACGATTTGATTGAGTTGATTAATCGTTCGAAGATACCCGTAATTAAAGCAATGGTTCCACCTGAAACTCCTGGAATCACATTGGCTGCACCCATCCCAATGCCTTTTAATAAATAAGCTAAATATTCTCTCATAGATTTAAAATTTATCACTAAAATATTTCATAAATTGTACACGTTCGTAGGCTGGCGGATTTGAACTGGAGACCTGACTAAGTAAGCCTCTGAATTGATTTAAATTTACAAACCTGTTCGATCCATCCAATCATTTAATTCTTTTAACATTACATTGAGATGATTGAGCCCATTATTATAAAGCGTGCTTGCAATCTGAACTACGGAAGCTCCGACAAGCAATTGCTTAATTATAGGTTTCCCATCATGAATGCCGGTTGAAGCTGCTAAATCACAGCCTGCTCTTCTTGACATTATCGATATCCAACGCATGGATAATGTAATTTCTTTCTCGAAAATGGGTTTAAGAGCAATGGCAGATGCGCCTTCTTTTTCAAGTTCAATTATAGCATTGATATCTTCGGTTAATCCACTACTTGCTGCAACGATTGGATTTTTAAATTTAAGATCCAGATATGTGGTTGTTAAATCAGCCATTTATTCAAAATAAAATGAAAAGGGAAATTACTAATAATGTTAAACTTGTGAAATGTAAATCTTATTTTTTTTCTTTAAAATCTTCGATTATTTGAATAAGATTTGGATCGGTGAGGAGATGTGGGTGGTAGTCGAAAACTAGTTTGTGTTTCTGAAAATCTAATTGGAGACCCATTTCAAAACTTAGATAACCTTCAGTGGTTTGGCCATTTTTTATTAAATAGCTTGCAAGTCGAAATAATAAATTCGCATTTTTTTCCTGTAGCTTAATTCCTTGTTGAATAATATTGATTGCCTGTGTCATATCTTGTTCTAACGTATAGATATGAGAATAATCTAACCAAATATCAGGATGAGTCGGTTCAAGGTCACTTACTCTTTTGTATGAAAATTTAGCATCTTCAGTTAAACCGTGTTTTTGTTGGGTGTCTCCCAGAATATACCAATATTCTGCATTGGTTTCCTCCAGATCTACCGCTCTTTTAATGCATTTAAGAGCGGTAACGGGATTACTTAATTCATAATTAGATAGCCCAATTCCAATCCAGGCATCGGCAATTTTATCGTCTAACTCAATGGCTTTTTGGAAGTTATCAATAGCAGCAATATATTCATTCTCTTTTTCGTAACACTCTCCAATATAATAGTATGTCATACCTTCCGGTTCTTCATAAAGAAAAGTTTCCTGATATGCTTCAATGGCTTTAGGATAATCTTTTAAACTTGCGTAAGAGTTCGCTCTATTGAAATAGGCCGAAGCAAATGTCTCGTCAATAGCGATAGAGAAATCATAAGCATCAATGGCTTTTTCATATAACTCCATATTATTGTAAGCAATGCCCAAATTGAACCAGGCTGCTTTGGAATACGGGTTTTGATCTATAAACTGGGTATAAAATTTAATGCTCTCCTCAGTAAGGTTGGATAATTCAAAGCAGAATGAGAGTTCATAAATAATGGCCTCATTTCCCGGATTAACTTCAAGAACCTTTTTTAAATAAATGATCGCCTCTTTATAATCACCAATATTCTCGTACTCAAAAGCAATATTGGTATAAATTTCTTCAGGATCATCAGATAATCCAATGGCTACCTTAAATTCTTCTATCGCTAAATTATATTTCTTCTGATGACTGTAAACAAATCCTTTGGTTAAGAAAACTTCAGAATTATTAGATTCAATTTTTTCTACTTTCTCTAATAATACCAGTGCTTCATTATATTTATTTGATGCAATATGAAGTAAGGCTAGTTTAAACTGGAAGGTAATACAAGTCGGGTGCTGATTTATTGCAGATCGAATGGAATGCTTCGCATGAATTAAGTTATTGCTCTCCAAGTAAAAATCAACGATGTCTTCAAATTCCTGTACATCAAAAAAGCAATCAAGCTTCTTTGAAACCATATCTTCGAAACGGGAAATCAATCCTTGTATTTGGTGTTCGTTTTCCGGCTCATCGAAATCACTCATCATGATAGGATCAGTTCTGTTTTAGTTGAAATTAGCAGGCAAATGTACACAATTTATCTTTAATGAAACATTCCTTAATATGAAAAGAAAACTTATTCAATTTTGATTTATAAGATTAAATCATATCTGATGGATAAGTAAATTTTTTTCCTAATTTTGTTTGATATGACACTTATTAAATCAATCTCTGGAATTAGAGGCACCACAGGTGGAAACGCAGGGACTAATCTGACACCACTGGATGTTGTAAAATTTACGGCTGCATTCATCACTTTCTTAAAAAAAGACATAATGCATAAAAGGACCAGTTTGGTCTTGGGTCGGGATGCCCGGATATCCGGGCCAATGTATAGCCGGATAATAATTGCAACAGCCAATGCCATGGGAGTAGATATCACAGATTTAGGCTTATCAACTACGCCTACTGTTGAAATTGCTGTCCCGATATTGAATGCAGATGGCGGAATTATTATTACTGCCAGTCATAATCCGGCAGAATGGAATGCATTAAAATTGTTAAACAAAAAAGGTGAATTTCTTTCAGCCAGAGATGGGGATGAATTACTCAAAATAGCAGATCAGGAAAATTTTACTTTTAATGGAGTTCATGAACTTGGAACTTTAACAATTGACAGTTCCTTTTTTGATAAGCACATTAAAATGATATTGGACTTGCCTTTGGTTGATCGGAACGTTATTGAGAAAGCGAAGTTAAAAGTAGCCATTGACTGTGTGAACTCAACCGGAGGATTAGTACTTCCTAATTTGTTGAGGAAGTTGGGAGTGGAAGAGATTATAGAAATTTACTGTGAGCCGAATGGACAATTTCCACATAATCCGGAGCCCTTGCCTGAGAATTTATCTGCCATTTCAAAATTAGTTATTGAGAGGAAATGTGATGTTGGTTTTGTTGTTGATCCTGATGTTGACCGATTAGCAATCGTTAGCGAAGATGGAAGTATGTTCGGTGAAGAGTTTACATTGGTTGCTGTAGCCGATTATGTCTTACAAAATAAACAGGGGAATACGGTTTCAAATCTATCCTCAACGGTTTCATTAAAAGAAATTACTGAAAAGCACAGAGGGAGCTATTCTGCATCTGCAGTAGGAGAAGTGAATGTAGTTGAACTAATGAAAAGCACAAATGCAATTATTGGTGGCGAAGGTAATGGCGGCGTAATCTACCCAGCACTTCATTATGGTCGGGATGCATTGGTTGGTATCGCTTTATTTCTAACGCATCTGTCAAAATCAAACTTGAAATGTTCAGCACTAAGGGCAACGTATCCTTATTATCATATCTCAAAAAATAAAATTGCATTACCATTAGATACAGATATGGACTTGATTCTTAACTCAATTCAAGATAAATATCAGAATCAAGCAAATTCAAGGATTGATGGATTGAGAATTGAATTTGGAAGTGCATGGGTTCATCTGCGAAAATCAAATACCGAGCCTATTATAAGAATTTATGCGGAGAGTACTAATAAAGATAAAGCAGATAAACTGGCTGCAATAGTTATTGAATTTATAAAGACACTTTTGTGAGATAAGACCCGATAGGCTACTAAGTTTCTTTTTATCTTAGTGTTTTCTTTAGTAATTATTATTATGGCGACCCGACGAAAACGCAAACCCAAACCAACAGTCTTTAAAAGTATCACATTTAAACTTTCGATGAGGCAAAAAAAATCATTGAAGACCTATTGTGCCGCCAGAAAAACTACCCCTACCAAACTAATAAAAAAGATGATTTGGCCATACATCAATAATTATTCACAACGTGTTCCTGAAGAATATTACACTTCTGAGAATCAATTAGATTTATTTGATTAGTATAATGAAACACAATGTTTTTAACTAATTTGACATAAGCTATCAAACTAAAAACCTATGCGGTTCTTTTTAAAAGTTAGCTAGAAATTACCAACGGTTGTGCAGGTCGATTTTCTATATCCGCTCTTTCATAATATGTATATTGTAATGTGGCAATTGGTTCGCCATTTTCATCCCAAACAGCTTGTATTCTTGTAGTAGCGGTATATTCGAAGTGATGACCATTAACCGGTATTTCATGGGTTGTAACTACTGATACTCAGCTTCGATATTACGATTTTATGGAAATACGTTTGGTAATAATAGTATTGCAATTATTGCAGATAAAATAAATCTTTTCATTAGAACTTATAGCTTGGTGGAATAGGGGGTGCGATTAAGAATAGATCTTCCCAAGGTAATCTCATCCGCGTATTCTAATTCATCTCCAATGGATACTCCGCGGGCAATCGTTGTTATTTCAATGTTAAGATCTTTCAGTTTTTTATAGATGTAAAAGTTGGTAGTATCTCCTTCAATCGTTGTTGAAAGTGCCATGATTACTTCATTGGTATCATCATTTTTAACCCTTTCAATTAGCGGATCAATATGTAAGTCCTGTGGCCCAATGCCATCCATTGGAGAAATAATTCCTCCCAGCACGTGATACAATCCTGTAAATTGAGATGTGTTTTCAATAGCCATTACATCCCGAATGTCCTCAACAACACATATGATGGATGAATTGCGTTTTTTACTGGCACAAATTTCACAAATATCCGTATCTGAGATGTTATAACATTTCGTGCAATGCTTTATATTGTTTCGCATTTGAATAATACTATTTCCGAAAAATTCAACTTCCATCGAGTTTCGCTTGAGTAAATGCAGGGCGAGGCGCAGTGCACTCTTACGACCAATTCCAGGCAGTTTTGATAATTCATTAACTGCTTCTTCAAGTAATTTGGATGAATAAGTATTCACAGATTTGTGCTAAGTTTAATGAATGACAAAGTTAAGTTAATTCGTCATTATCTAATAAAAAATATAACTTTACGTTCTTGAAAGATAAGAGTAACCTTATGAAAAAAATCATCTTATTACTAGGCATCGTAATGCTGTTTATTAATCTTCATGGACAAAGTTTGGCTAATGATAATCACAACGATGAATATGGAAGAAAGCAAGGGTATTGGAAGTCCTATGATAATATGGGGGTGTTGAAATATGAAGGGCGATTTGTTAATGATATTCCACAAGGTGAATTCAAGTATTATTATCCAACAGAAAAATTAAAAGCGGTTTCATTTATTTATGATGATGGTAAAAAATCGAGAACTATTTTATACCACAGAAATGGTAAGATTATGGCCTCGGGCAACTACCTCAATCAAGAAAAAGATAGTGTTTGGCATTACTTCAGTGAGTACGATGGTGAATTGCTTTCAGAAGAAATTTACATGAGAAATATTAAGGAGGGCATATGGACAAATTATTATCCGGGCAAAAAAATAGCTGAACAAATTACATACGAAAGGGATAAAAGGCATGGATCATGGACTCAGTTTTATATTGATGGTTCGGTGAAATTTAAAGGCAATTATATTGATGGTGATAAAGAAGGAGTGTTTCTTGCTTATCACACTAATGGAAATATTGAGGTAAAAGGCAGTTATAAAGATTCGTTAAAAGAAGGAGTTTGGCAGCATTTCGATGAAGAAAATATGTTGATAAAAGAGGAGGTTTTTGAACGTGGAAAGTTGAAATCTAAAAATGAGTATTAATTTTCTTTAATTCCCAATCCTTCGTTGCCTAAATCCATCACTAATTTCCAATCTCCCTGGTCATCCTTCTTCCATATTGAAACATAGCTTCCGTAGGAATGCATGTCGGTTTCATTAACTAAAAGATCGTAAATCCCATAAGTATAGCCTAAATCTCCCGATTGTGAAACGAAAGCTTTTGTTGGTTTCCAACTGAGTTGATAAGATTGGTCATCTCCCTCATACAATTTTTTAAATTGATCATATCCTTCAAAGGGCATCGCATTGGCTGTTATTAATACAGCTTCTTTATCTAAATACTTTAAAAATGCATCATTTCTTCCATGTTCAACCGAATAATCTGAGAACTCTGTATCTACCTCCATAAGTGATTTAATTTCGGTTTCCATATCTATTGTGTTACATGAACTCATATAAATCAATAAAAAGAGTGCGAAAAGATTTAGATTTCTTTTTGTCATAAGGTTCGATTTAAATTTGATCGTAAGCGATAAATCCTTTCGGTGAAACATCCTTCAACGCTACGAGAGGATTATGAAATGATTCACTCTCGTAAATTTGTTTTAATAATTGATCTCTAAATTTCGGAGCAGCAAGATGTGCAATTCCTACCGCATGTTCTGCAATATTTAATCCTTTTGGGTTAAAGGCTCCATTTTCTGTCACAATAATCACAGGATCTGCAGCAATTGCAGTGGTTGTAATTCCTTCCGGACAACAATCAATAATTTTAGACTCACCCTTCTTGGTAGTAGATTTCATAGCAATAATCGGCTTTCCACCTTCGGATAAGTATGAGCCTCTTAGATAGTCAACCTGACCTCCAATGCCGCTGTAGATTTGGCGGGCTTTGAGTGAGTCGGCCCATATGTTACCATGCAAATCGGCACCCATCGCACTATTAATAGCAGTCATTTTAGGTTGTCGGGCAATATTTAAAATGCTGTTGGTGAAATTGGAAGGTCGACTTTGAACGGAACTATTGGCATGATACCATTTATAACCCTTTCGTCCGGCTGCCAGAAAAATGGTTGCACGTGAAAATCTAGCATCTAGATATTTATTTGTAACTACCCCGGCATCAACCAAACGCCGCATTGCACCCGAAAATAGCTCAGTAAAGATCCCGAGATCTTTCACTCCTTTCTCAAGTATTCCGATTGTGACTGCTTCAGGAACTTCTCCAATGCCATATTGAAGTGTGCTTCCGTCTTCTATAAAGAGTTCCGTGATGAGCCTTCCAATTTTTAAGGATTGTTCATCGGGGTCTTTAACCGGACTACTTGGTAAATCATAATCGGATTCAATTAAATAATCAATTTCTTTTTCATGAATGGTTGTTCCTAAAATGAAAGGCATTTTTTTATTTTTCTCAGCAATAACAATTCCGCCATTGTTTTTTGTACATTCAATTGCAGCCTGAGCACCTTCAACGGTGGTTCCATAGCTGTAATTCCCTCCATTATCAGGTCCGCTGATTGAAAGAAAAACCACATTGGGCTGGATGCTTTCCTTTAGTTGACGAGGAATATCAGAAAGATGCATTAACTGATAAGAAGCTCTGCCATCATTCATTGCTGCTCTGGAAAGGGCACCATTGAAGATTACCCGATGGGTGATTCTTTTACACACTCTTCGATCGAATAACTCAGGCACATCACCTAATAATAACAAGCTTAACAAATCGACACCTTTAATACTTTCATCTTTTGCTAATTGCTTTAATAATGTCTGAGGTGTTGCAGCATTACCTGCTGTATAGATTACGCTTCCTTCTTTAATTATCTTTGAATTAATTACTTCTTCTACCTTTTTGATGACCTTCATTCTTGTTTTCTTGTGATTAAATTAATGTTAAAAATAATTAGTTAATTCGGATAAATCATTTAATACAATACTACCCGCTTTTTGTAGTCTGTGTTTCGACTGATGTCCATTTGCGATAAGAATGCATTTGCATTTTAATTCTTCTGCAACCTCATGATCGTGTACGGTATCACCAATAAAGCAGAGTTCTGCAGGGTCAAGCTTAAGTGTTGAAATTAGTGCAAGTGCATTTTTGGTTTTGCTGCTTGCGTAATGATTATTAATCCCGGAGATTTCACTAAAATAATGTTGAATTCCTTTTCCCTCTACAGATTTTAATAAGGCATTTTGCTCCATAGCAGAAACGATAATTTGCTGAAATTGTTTGTTCGCCAATCGCAATAAAATATCTTGAGATTTGAGATGTAAATTCGCATTTATCACTTTCATTTTATAAAGGTTAATAAATTCGTCAGCGGGTATTTTAAACGCTTCTTTAGAGAAATCAAAGCCAGCTTTTTCATAATAATCTTTTACAGGGAAAGAGAAAATGTCTTTGTATTTTTCGAGACTTATTTTTTTTAATTCCCTTTTGTCGAGTAAAGAGTTTATGATACTGAAACACAACTCAGTGTCGTCGAGTAATGTGCCATTCCAATCCCACAATATTGTCTTAATTCCATTCATATTTTCAGTATACAAAATTAGTAGCACTTTTTTGCTTGGAACAAAGGAATTTTAATCTGTTGGCAAAAGGCAGATTTATTTCCATATTCTTAATTTATTAAGGGCATCACGATACTTTTCTGCATTGCGATTATGTTGCCGGTTTGTTTTGGAAAATACATGATAACCTGAAAAGTCATCTCGAGCACAGAAATACATATAATCATGTTGTTCGTATTTTAGTACGGCGTCGATAGATGAAATTGCAGGAATACAAATCGGACCAGGTGGCAAGCCTCCATATTTATACGTATTGTAAGGTGAGTCAATTTCTTTGTGAATATTAAGAACTCGTTTTATGGAAAAATCGCCTAGCGCATAAATTAAGGTCGGATCTGCCTGAAGAAGCCATCCGCGTCTTAAGCGGTTGAGATATACTCCAGATATCGTTTCTTTCTCATCATTTTTCTGGGTTTCTCGTTCAAGTATTGAAGCTAAAATAATAACCTCAGGAATAGACATATTAAGTAATTCTGCTTGTGCTTTACGCTCTGAGTTCCAGAAATTATTATACTCTCTCAGCATCCTGTTGATGAAATCTTGTGGGCTTACATTCCAAAATACTTCATAAGTATTCGGGATGAATAAGGTTGGAATTGTGTTCGCATTGAATCCCAAATCTGAAATAAAAATACTATCATTTAAAAGGTGCATAATTGAAATTGAATCTGGTTCAATTTGTTCAGAAACCCGCTTCGATAATTGCTCAATATCGCGGATGTTATTAAAAATTAATTTAACGGGTTGCTGATTTCCAGAGCGTAGATGGTTTATCAATTCATTATTGGACATTCCGTTGGTGATTAAATATTTACCGGCCTTCACATTTGAATCATACTTCTTTTTATATGCCAACCACTCAAAATTATTTCGGTGAATAATCAACCCATTCTGATATAAAATTGATTTAACGTTACCAAAGGTAGAGCCCGTTGGGATAATAATAGAAATTTTTTCTCCATCCTTAACCCATACATTTGATTTATTGAGAATCTGATTTAGGAAATAACCCACACCCAATACAGCAATAATTAGTATTGCTAAACTGTAAATTATGAACCGATGAAGTTTTGATTTTTTCTTTCTATATCCATACCTGGAGCGATGATAAGACATTGAAGATTGTTTGAGTTAATATTCGTTTATAAGTTGCAAGTGATATTCATCCACCCACTTACCTGATTTAAGATTCCAATCTTTTTTTAATCCGCTAACCTCAAAATTTTTCTTTTTGAACAAAGCAAGACTAATTTTGTTGTCATCTTCAATATTGCAGTAGAGTTGGTGTAAATTTAGCGTATTGAATGCGTAATCTTTAAGTAATTCAATTGCAATAGAAGCATGTCCTTTATCCCGGTGATTTTTATCAATTAAAATTCCAATACCTGCCCGTTTGTGATGCGGTTCAAAATCAAATAAGTCAATGCAGCCAATTGTTTGTAATTTATCCTCGATTGCTAAACAAATCATCAATCTAACTTGCTTGGTTGAGAAAATATCCTTGTCAGTGAGTAGAACGAATTGCTCGATATCATGCCGGGAGAATGGAATTAGCGTATTACTTAAATGCCAGGATTCGGGATCATTTTCCCATTTCATTAAGAGGTCTATATCTTCTGGCTCAACAGCTCTAAAACTAATATTGCTTTTAATTAGCATCGAATTATATTTCTATTTCTCCTTTATAAACTAATGTTGCAGGGCCTTCCAGCCATATATTTCTAAACATATCTTTATCAAGTTCAAAACTTACGCTTAATGTACCTCCCAGTGTTTTAACATGAACATCACCTGCTTTAATTTGACTCTGTAATGCATAAGCTAAAACTGAAGCCGTAACTCCTGTGCCGCAAGATAGCGTTTCATTCTCAACACCTCGCTCATAAGTTCTTACGAAGAGTTCCTTGTTATTATTAATTCCAACAAAGTTTACATTTATTCCATTATCTTTAAATTCCTTACTATACCTGATCTCTTTTCCATGAGTAAAGACATCTAATGCTTCAATATCTTCAATAAATTTAATATAATGTGGTGAGCCGGTATCAACTTCATAGTGATTTGGCAATATTGAATAATCGGCGGTGTTATTCATTTTAAGTTTTATTCTGTAACCCTGATCGGATTGGGTTACAATTTTACCTTCATGCACTCCATCACTAGCCGAAAACCGGAATGTTTTATTAGATATTCCAATATAGTGGGAAAAAGCAATAATGCATCTCCCACCATTTCCACACATAGTGCCTAATTGCCCATTCGAATTATAGTATTCCATTTCATAATCATCACCTTGTGAATTCAAGCTTATTAATCCATCTGCTCCGATACCAAATTTCCGGTCACACAATTTCTTAATTTCTATACTACTCAATACCAGTTCTCCATTTCTATTATATAAAATAATAAAATCATTGCCAGTACCTTGGAACTTATAAAATTGGGTCGTCATAATTATGCTAAGTTGTCAAATTAAGGTTGAAATGCATATATGAAGTTTTGTCATGAGCGATATTTTGGTAAACGTTCTGGTTTTGATAGTTGTTGATTTAACAGTTATTCACAAAGATAATCATAATGTTGAATTCTTCAGCAAGACCGACGATACCGAATTAACAAATTTTAACAGCCAATCACTATACTTTTAGTGGTTAAGGAACGTTTCTTGATCAGATTATTATAATTTTAAAAACTTAATTTATAAAGAACTGAAGTGAGATGAAGAAGTATCTGAGTTTATTTCTTGTAGCCATTACTAGTGCTTTCTTAGCTGTTTTAATTTCACAATTCGTACATCAAAATAGTGAGGTAATTAGCAGAGAAAGCATACAAACGGATCGAGTACCGGCAATTCAATCCAGTTATAATTCGTCTGAAGCGGTGACGGGGCCGGATTTCAGACTTGCAGCTGATCGATCTATACATGCGGTAGTTCATATTCGAACTCAATTTATGAGGAAATCAAATTCGTATGAGGATTTTTTTGACCCACTACGTGAATTATTGGAAGGCAGATCAAGGCAACAAGAACATACCCCAATGATTGGGTTTGGGTCGGGAGTTATAGTCTCTAATGATGGTTATATTGTTACGAACAACCATGTAGTAGAAGGTGGGTCTATGATTGAAGTAACGCTAAATGATAAACGCTTATATGAAGCAGAATTAATTGGGTGCGATCCATCTACTGATTTGGCTTTAATCAAAATTAAAGAAGAAGATCTTCCGTACCTTATTTACGGTAATTCTGATGAAGTTCAGATTGGAGAATGGGTTTTAGCAGTTGGTAATCCATTTAATCTAACCTCGACTGTTACAGCTGGAATTGTAAGTGCAAAGGCGAGAAATATTAATACTCTGGGCTCTAACACTGCAATTGAATCGTTTATCCAAACAGATGCAGTTGTAAACCGTGGAAATAGTGGAGGTGCTTTGGTTAATAATGGAGGGGAGTTGATAGGTATTAATGCGGCAATAGCTTCAAGAAGTGGAACTTATGAAGGATATTCATTTGCAATTCCTGTTAATATTGTGAAAAAAGTGATGAATGATTTACTCAAATACGGAGAAATTCAACGCGCGTTTATTGGAATAACTATTCGTGATATAACGGCTGAATTTGCTAAAAGCAGAGGAATCGATCAGTTACAGGGGGTATACATTGATGATATCGCTGCAAGTAGCGGAGCTGACTTGGCTGGGATCGAAGCCGGAGATGTAATTGTAAGAATTGATAATATCGATATTGCTTCTTCTTCGGAGCTTCTTGAAACGATTGGACAACATCATCCAGGTGACAAAATTGAGGTTTTGGCATTAAGAAATAACAAGGAGAAAGAGTTTAGTGTCACTTTGCAAAATGAAAATGGAACAACAGGAATTACATCATCCGAAGATGAATTTCGAATAGATGAGTTTGGCACTTATTTTAAACTTCCAACGGCTAAACTCAGGAGTGAGTTAAAAATAAATAATGGATTATCAATTACCAGATTGGATGATGGTATATTAAAAAAAGGAGGAATCCGAGAAGGATTTATTGTGTTACGAATTAATGGTTCACTAATTCGTGCGAAGAGGGATATTGATTCCGCCATCCAACATGCCCATCGTGGCGAATTTAAGATTGAGGGTATTTACCCTAACGGAATGCGCATTATATATGGCTTTGGCCAATAATCTATTTGGAATTATTTTAAATAGACTGTTTTTTTTTCAAAATAAGTCTTTAAAAATTTTTTAGTATCCGCATTTCTCATTACATTTGTTCGAATTAGTGAAATTCTGCTAAGATGCTGATATACAAGGTCGTACGATAAAAAAGAAGAGCATGAGACAATTAAAGATCACGAAATCAATTACTAATAGAGAAACAGCTTCACTTGATAAATATTTACAAGATATTGGGAAGGAAGAACTGATTTCAGCAGATGAAGAGGTTATTCTTGCACAGAAAATAAAAGCAGGCGACGAACAAGCGTTGGAGAAATTAACGAAAGCAAACCTTCGTTTTGTCGTATCTGTTGCTAAACAATATCAAAACCAAGGCTTAAGTTTACCTGATTGTATTAATGAGGGAAATCTTGGGCTAATTAAAGCAGCTAGCAGATTTGATGAAACGCGTGGATTTAAGTTTATCTCTTACGCGGTATGGTGGATTCGCCAATCTATTTTACAAGCATTGGCAGAACAATCAAGGATCGTAAGACTTCCGTTGAATCAAGTTGGCTCACTAAATAAGATTAAAAAGGTTTCATCGAAACTTGAACAGGAGTTTCAGCGCCCTCCTTCAGCTAATGAAATTGCCGATTCTCTTGAGTTACCTGAACACAAAATTGATGCTGCTTTAAGGATTGCTACAAAATATGTATCCGTAGATGCTCCACTTACTGCAGAAGAAGATTTAAAATTTCTGGATGTTTTTATTCCTGATGATAGTGCACCGACTGATTCTACCTTAATGAAGGAATCCTTAGGTCGTGAAATTCAACGCTCCTTGGCAACACTTACCGAAAAGGAAAGAAATGTAATTAACCTATATTTTGGCATTGGTACCAACCATGAATTTACCTTGGAAGAAATTGGAGCCAAGTTTGATTTGACCCGAGAACGAGTCCGTCAGATCAAAGAAAAAGCAATTCGAAGATTAAAGCATAATTCTCGTAGCAAATTACTAAAAGTGTACCTCGGAGAATAGTCAGACTTTATTAATTATTAAAAAAGGATTACTAACTTAATTTTATTAGTAACCCTTTTTTTTGATTATTTTTGTAACGGAAAGTATAGTAAAAAACACTAGCAATTAACCCCTTAATTATTAACAATATATCTAGTAATGGAGAATATACTAAATAATCACACCTATGAGAAATCATTAAACGAGTGGGTTAATGATGAAAAAGCTGCAAACGAGTTTATAAGTATTACCAGCAAATTGTTTTATGACAAATTTGTTGAACTGATAATGTTCAGAAGCCAACTACTTGATCGGAGTGCAAGTGTTGTCTTATACAAGCATTCGTATTCTGAAAGGATGGTTGAGAAAGTATTACGGGTTCAAGATTCGTTTGATTTGGCGAATGCCATTTTTAGGGCTGACATATTGAATTCGAGAATTGATATGGGGCGATTGAATAATGAATGGGTAGATGAGAAGTCGCAGTATAAAAATATTGATGATTTTATTGCTGACAAATTAAAATATTTAATTGGCAAGAAGCCCACTTATGATAAGCCGGTTGATGTGGTATTATTTGGTTTTGGACGGATTGGCAGACTGGTGGCCAGAGAATTAATTATTCAAGGTAATGGATCACAACTTAGGGTGAGAGCTATCGTTGCCAGAAAAAATTCAGGTGACGCATTGCGGAAAAGAGCTTCTTTATTCCGTCACGACTCCATTCATGGGCCATTCAGAGGAGTGGCTGTTGAAAGCACTGATGATCAAATCATCTATGCAAATGGCCATCGCATTGAAATGCTGGAAGCTGACCAACCTGAGGATCTCGATTACACAGAATATGGAATCAATGATGCACTTTTAATTGACAATACTGGAATTCATAGAGATAAGGAGGGTCTGGCCCGGCACTTAAAAGCAAAAGGAATTACAAAGGTATTATTAACTGCCCCGGGCAAAGGAGATATTCCAAATGTTGTGTACGGGGTAAACCATAGTGAATTTAATGTGGATGATCACAATATATGGTCAGCAGCCTCCTGCACTACTAATGCTGCTGTACCTGTTTTAAAAACACTTGAGGAAAATCTAAATATTGTCAGAGGCCACCTGGAAACTATTCATGCCTATACTAATGATCAAAACTTATTGGACAATTTTCATAAAAAGAATAGGAGGGGTAGGTCAGCACCCACAAATATGGTTATCACGGATACGGGGGCTGCTTCAGCCGCGGTAAAAGTAATTCCAAGCTTAAAGGGTAAACTTACTGGTAATGCCGTTCGTGTTCCCACTCCTAATGTTTCTCTTGTGATATTATCGTTAACGATCGAGAGAAAGAGCACAATTGAAGATGTTAACAAAATTATTAAACAAGCTGCTTTAAAGGGAAGGATGGTTGAACAGATCAGGTATGCAGATGCTCACGAAGCGGTTTCAAGTGACTTTGTTGGCGACCCAGCTACATGTATTTTTGATAGTTTAGCCACCAAGGTTTCTGAAGATGGTAAAAATATCATTGTATATTTATGGTATGATAACGAATTTGGATACACAATTCAAGTTATTAGGCTTGCCAAACACATCGCAAATGTAAAAAGCTACAGGTATTATTAAATACAAGTATTAAATACGGGATAGCACAGGTAAGTTGACCCGTATTTTTTTATATTTTTGCACAGCAATAGCTTCTTGGCAAGTTTTTATATTATGAGATTCTGATCATTATGTCAAATACAAGATATGTTTTCGTAACCGGTGGAGTGTCCTCATCATTAGGAAAAGGAATTATTTCCGCCTCATTAGCAAAACTGTTACAGGCAAGGGGGTTCAGAACTACCATACAAAAACTTGACCCCTATATAAATGTTGACCCCGGAACCTTAAACCCGTATGAACATGGTGAATGCTATGTAACCGACGATGGAGCAGAAACAGATCTTGATCTGGGGCATTATGAACGGTTTTCAAATGCACCAACTTCGCAAGCGAATAATGTTACCACAGGAAGAGTTTACCAAACTGTTATTGAAAAGGAACGTAGGGGAGACTATTTAGGATCCACTGTACAAGTTATACCACATATTACTGATGAAATAAAAAGATCAATTAAAATCTTGGGTGATTCGGGTAAGTATGATTTTGTAATTACAGAAATTGGAGGAACTGTTGGTGATATCGAATCGCTTCCTTACATAGAAACTGTCAGACAAATGAGATGGGAGTTGGGTACCAACTGTGCGGTTATCCATCTTACTCTTGTACCTTATCTTGCAGCTGCCGGAGAATTGAAAACAAAACCCACTCAGCACTCTGTAAAAACACTTTTAGAGCAAGGAGTTCAACCAGATATTATTGTGTGCCGTGCTGATAGACATTTAAATGAGGGATTGAGAAAAAAGATAGCTTTATTTTGTAATGTTTCACCTACATCTGTAATTGAATCAATTGATGCCGAAACCATATATGATGTACCGGTGTTAATGAGAAATGAAGGATTGGATACAGAAGTCCTAAATAAAACATTTACACAACCAAAAAATAATCCGGATTTAAAAAACTGGGAAAAATTTCTGTATAAATTAAAGCATCCAAAAGGAGCGGTAAAAATTGGTTTGGTTGGAAAGTATGTAGAATTAAAAGATGCTTATAAATCTATTACCGAATCGTTCGTTCATGCGAGTGCAAGTAATGAGCATGAAGTTAAACTCACCATGATTCATTCAGAGGAAATCGACCACAAAAATGTTGGGGAAAAACTGAGAGATCTAGATGGCATTCTTGTAGCTCCAGGATTTGGCGATCGGGGAATTGAAGGAAAAATCACGGCTGCAAATTATGCAAGAGTTAATAACATTCCATATCTCGGAATCTGCTTGGGGATGCAATGTGCAGTTATTGAATTCGGACGTAATGTGCTTGGATATAGCAATGCTCATTCTACAGAAATGAATATTGATACTCCTTACCCAGTTATTGATTTAATGGAAGAACAAAAGAAAATCTCAAATTTGGGTGGAACCATGAGATTGGGTGCATATGATTGTTCTATTGAAAAAAAATCGAGAGCATTTTCAATTTATAAGGAAACTAAAATTTCTGAACGTCATCGACATCGTTATGAATTCAATAATAAATATCTTGAAGAATACAAAAAGAAAGGTATGATCCCTTCCGGAATAAATCAACAAAATAATCTAGTGGAAATAGTTGAATTAAAAGGTCATCCATGGTTTGTTGGAGTGCAATTTCATCCCGAATATCGTAGTACCGTTGCCCGACCACACCCTGTTTTTGTAAACTTTGTGAAGGCTGCCGTTGACAATAAGTCATAAACTGTCAATTTTATGTTTTGGGTATAATATTTGATTCATTGATTTCTTTTAACTTGGACGACTAATAACTGAACTAACCTTTATTAAATGAATAAAAATAACATCATTGGAGTGCTCATAATTGGGGCAATATTTATAGCATGGAGTGCCTGGTTAACTCCAAGTAAAGAAGAACAGGCCGAAAAGCAACGTATAGCCGATTCAATTGCAGTGATAAATCACGCAAATTATTTAATTCAAGACTCAATTAACAAGGCCAGATTGCAAAATGTTAATCAATCGATATCAAAAACTAATATTGAATCACCTGGCCAAAATCTGAAATCTTCAGCCTTTGTTGATAAAACCAAGTACGGAGTGTTTGCAAATTCATCCATCGGAGAGGAATTGAAATACACTGTCGAAAATGAATTCCTGAAGCTTGATTTTACAAACAAAGGAGGTAGGATAATATCTGCTGAAGTTAAAAATTATCAAACCTATGATTCACTTCCTTTAATTTTATTTGATTCTGATACATCCCGATTAGGGATTTCATTTTTTATAGATAATTATTTACTGAATACACAGGATTTTTACTTCCAACCTATTTGGCCAAACAGGGGGGAAAACAGAACCCTTTCCATTGAAGGTGATCAGATGCTCTCATTTGGATACCGATTATTGGCCGATCTTGATAATGGTTCTCTAGATCAAGATAGGTATATCGAATTTCTATATACGATTAAGGGTAATAATTATATGATTGATTTCACAATCAATGTTGTTGGTTTACAAGATGTGCTTTCTTCCAATGCAAACTACCTTAATCTTGAGTGGGCAACCAATTTACGCAAACAGGAAAAGAGTATTGATAAAAGGAACGGCCCAACTATTTATTATAAATATGCCAATGACGATGTTGACTATCTTTCTGAGACTAAGGATGATCAGGGGATACTTAAGACCAGAGTTAAGTGGGTTTCGTATAAGCAACATTTTTTCTCTTCTTCATTAATTGCAAAAGATTATTTTTTAAATGCAGACATTGTTAGTTTTACGGATCCTGTATTAGCAGAAAATGACCCAAGATACCTCAAATCAATGCAATCGATTATTGGGATTCCATATTCGTTTGGAGCCAATCAAAGTATCCCGATGTCATTTTATTTTGGCCCGAATAAATTTAATGTATTGCGCAAATATGATCTTGGCCTGGAAAGACAGATTCCGTTGGGGTGGAGCTTTTTCTTATTGGCATGGATCAACATATATGCGGTGGTTCCGATATTCAGTTTTTTGGGAGGTTTTGGCTGGAGTTACGGTATTATCATCTTAGTATTAACCATTTTATTAAAATTGGTTTTATTTCCTATTGCTTATAAAACTTATAAGTCTACTGCTAAGATGAAGGTGCTTAAGCCCGAAATTGATGAGCTGGCAAAAAAATTCCCGAAAAAGGAAGATTCCATGAAAAAGCAACAAGCAACTATGGCTCTTTATAAGAAAGCCGGCGTAAACCCTATGGCTGGCTGCGTGCCTATGTTACTGCAAATGCCAATCTTGTTTGCGATGTTTCTCTTCTTTCCATCTTCTATTGAATTAAGGCAACAGGCATTTTTATGGGCAACTGATTTATCTTCATACGACTCAATATGGACATTTGGTGGTGGATTTGAAATCCCATTTTATGGAGATCACGTAAGTTTATTTACGTTGTTAATGACGATTTCTACCATCTTTTATACAAAAATAAACAGCCAAATGATGGCCTCAGGAAGTCAGCAGATGCCAGGCATGAAAACAATGATGTATTTAATGCCTATCATGTTCCTGGGCATGTTCAACAATTATGCATCAGCATTGAGTTATTATTATTTCCTGACCAATATGATCACTTTTGGACAAATGTATCTGATTCGAAGGACTATTAATGAGAAAGAAATATTAAGGAAGATTGAATTGAACAGAAAAAAGCCTGTTAAGAAATCTAATTTCCAGAGGCGGCTTGAAGAAGCAGCGAAAAAGCGAGGCCACACACCACCAAAAAAGTAAAAATTATTGAGAAATTAGTCTTATATTATTGATAACGAAGAAAAATAAGACTTCTGATACATAAAGAGAATGGCAGGACCTTTGCTCGTTTACAAGCCAACTTATTTAACAAGTTTAAATAGTTGAATAATTTTGATGAATAATTGATAATTACATGAATGTTAGACTTTTTTTGGTTGTTTGTTTTCTCATAAACACAATTATATCCCAAAGCCAGATTATAAAAGTTGTTGATGTAACAACCTTGAAACCTATCAGTAATGTTGCCATCTATTCACTAGATCGACAAAAAACAGGAATTACTGACGTGAAGGGTGAATGCGATGGTAATATATTTGATAAATCCGATACAATAACATTTCAACATACTGCTTTTTATGAACTGCTTCTTCCTTATATGGAAATGATTAATCAAGATTATCAGGTGAAATTATCACCTAAATCTGTTCGTTTAAGTGAAATAGTAATCTCAGCAAGTAAATGGGAACAAAATAAAAATGAAATTCCCAATAAGATTATCACAATCAAAAGAAAAAAAATTGACCTATTTAATCCTCAAACATCTGCTGACCTACTTGCTATTTCAAATGAAGTATATGTCCAAAAAAGTCAACTTGGCGGTGGAAGTCCAATGATTAGGGGATTTTCGGCAAATTCAATTTTACTTGTTATTGATGGAGTTAGAATGAATAATGCAATTTATAGGAGTGGTAATGTGCATAATATTATTTCGATTGACCCAAATATTGTAGCAAATACTGAAGTGATTTTCGGACCGGGTTCAATTATTTATGGTAGTGACGCTTTAGGTGGGGTAATAGATTTTCATTCAAAGGCAGTACAGTTAACACCAATGAATGATAAAAAAATAGATATAAATTTTTTCAATAGATTTTCAACGGCAAATTCAGAAAAGACGTCCCATATTGATTTGAATTATGCTGGTGGCGATTGGGGATTTGTAACCTCCTTTTCTTTTAGTGATTTTGATGATCTGAGAATGGGTAGTAGTAAGACTAAAGAATTCGATAGAACTTATTATACTGAAGGGATCAATGAATCTGATGCGATGTTATTTAATCCCAATCCTAACCTACAAGTTCAATCTGGCTATAGCCAATTAAATTTAATGCAAAAGTTTAGGTACCGGCCAAATGATAAAATGGACATAAACTATGTATTACATTTATCTACCTCATCCGATATTCCTAGGTATGATCGATTAACCGAGTATTCCGGAGACAAGCTTAAATATGCTGAATGGTATTATGGGCCACTATCGTGGCAGATGCATTCATTAAATATTAAATTGTATGATTCTGTTATGATGTATGATGATTTTCAATTAACATTATCGTACCAGGATGTGAAAGAAAGTAGGCATAATAGGAAATTTGGGAACACTCAATTAACCTCTCGCACAGAAGATGTTGATGTGCTTTCACTAAATATTGATTTCGATAAATTATTAGGCAAGAATAGTACGTTGTTTTATGGTGCTGAAGCCATTTATAACAACGTGAAATCGATTGCCAAAACTGAAAATACATTTAATGGTCAGATTACTAATGCCTCCACTCGATACCCTGATGGGGGATCAACGTATACAGCGGTGGCTTCTTACGCTAGTTTTAAGAGTAACTTAAGCGATCTGTTTACCTTTAACAGCGGGTTACGATTTAACCACATAAGCCTTAATTCATCATTCGTAGATAAGTCATTTTTTGATTTTCCATACGATGAAATTAGCATAAATAATACAGCGCTGAATGGAAGTGTTGGGATTGTTTACAGACCCTCAATTTCATCTCAATTAAATGTAAATTTATCCACTGGATTCAGAGCGCCTAATTTAGATGATGTTGCCAAAGTGTTTGATTCTGCACCTGGGAATGTTGTGGTTCCGAATGAAAATTTAAAACCTGAAAAGGCTGTTAATTTTGACGTAGGTTTTCTTCATAAGTACAACGATATATTTTCGATAAACTTGTCTGCCTTTTATACCCAATTAAATAATGCAATGCTTCGAAGGGACTATGATTTTAATGGAGCCACCATTGTTATTTACGATGGTTATTTAAGTAATGTTGAAGCAATTGTTAATGCAGGAAAAGCCCAAATATATGGAGGGAGTATTGGTTTAGATTTAAAACTCTCCAATAGTGCTGAGTTTTATACAACACATACATTTATGAGTGGAGAGGATGATGAGAATGAGCCATTACGTCATGTATCCCCATTATTTGGAGTTATAGGAGTAAACTATTTACTTAAAGCATTTACAATTGATTTCTACTTGAATTATAATGGTGAAATTCCCTTTAATAAATTAGCCCCTTCTGAAAGAGACAAGCCAAATTTGTATGCTTCAGATAAGAATGGAAACCCCTATAGCCCTTCATGGTTCACGATTAATTTGAAGTCAAGCTTGAAGATAAATGATGACTTACAGTTTAATGTTGGACTCGAAAATATGCTTGATAAACGATACCGACCTTATTCTGCCGGGATTTCCGCGCCAGGAATTAATCTCATCCTATCTGTTAAATTACAATTATAATTACAACTCTCTAAAGTGCACTCTTAATAGTAGTGGAAGAATTAATTGGGTCCCATCATTATTAACTAAATAATCGGCATGAATCTCTTTATCCATCTCCGGCAATTGATTATTCATCCTTTCTAACACTTTATCTCTACTAATATTATCTCTTTTTATCACCCTCATAATTCTCGTTTCTTGTGGAGCTTTAACAAGAATGACTTCATCAACATATTTATCAAAGCCGCTTTCAAAAAGAATTGCAGACTCAATTATAATGTATTTTTCATTGTTTACGGATTTTAACCATTCGTTAAATAATTTATATACTTTAGGATGAATTAGGTTGTTTAATTGAGTTAGTAATTGGGTGTCGCTAAATACGATTGATGCAATCGCCTCGCGTTTAATCTTTCCAACCGGATCAATAATACTATTTCCAAATAATGCGATTAATTGCCGCTTGAGATCGTCTTTTTCAAAGAGAGAATGAGCTGCCGTATCAGCATTAAAAACAGAAACATTTAATGCTTCGAAAACTTTAGCCACTGTGGTCTTACCACTTCCAATATTCCCGGTTAATCCTACTTTGATCATTATTTTTTCAAAATCACGTATTCAATTCTTTTAGGCTCAAAGTTACTAATCTTAATGAATGGGGGATAGTGCTGTAATAATACGTCTTGATAATGAATCAATTCCGGATTAAAACGTATTTCAGCATTAAACATACCTGAGTTAATATTTTGAAAATCTTTAAGTGCAATCAGGTATGTAATTTCAATTTCTTCAGGAAAAAGCTTTAGCGATAGATCTTGGTTATTTATTATGTGAATTGGAACGTTTATAGAGCTCTCTGTAAATTCTTCAATGGGAATAGTTATCATTACTGAATCATTTGACAAATTTAATTGGCTTAAATCGAATGGATTAATTAATGCAAGTTTAATATTCATACTTTGATTAATATCTTGCAATTTTATAAACTCAGTTTGGATTGATTGAATATTGTTGATAATGGATGAGGGTCCATTTATTATTACTGAAGTATTAGATTGTTTAATGCTACCATAAATATAATGTTGTTGTTTTGGCTCAATTTCAATTTGCAATAAAATAGGCACTTCTTTGCTAACCGAACTTTCTAAATTTAAGAATAATGTGTCCGGAGAAATACTGCTTATTTGATTCGAAAAATCAAATTGTCTTTTTATTTGGCTCAAAAGTGTAGAACTTAATATATAGTTTCCAGTATTAGCCCGGTTTTTATGAATATCTATTGATTGTAAATTTATATCAATTGATTTCTTATTCCTTAAATAGGATTGATTGAATAAGTCAAAACCTCTGGAGTCCAGGTTGAGATAGATAATTGAATCAATGACATAGGTAATTATGTGATTTGGTGGTGGGTTTTTATAATTAATATTAAACTTAACGTCTGATGTATAATCTTTTGACATTTTAATCAGAGTCCATATAAAAAGAGAAATAAATATACAAATTAGAAAGACGGAGAGTTGAGTCTTACTTTTTAAATCTCGGGAGTTTATTGCCTTATTCAGAAATCCTATTAATTCAGGTTTCACTATTCTTTTTTTCTGTAATATACTAAAAAGGAATCTTGTTAAAAACAAGATTCCTAATAATTTATGTGAATATAAAATTATTTATTCTGGTTAATTTGCTGGTTGTCGCCAGAAACAGCAGATTTCTCAATTGTTAATCTGTTCTGTCCGTCAATTTCAATAACAAGGGTTGTTTCTTTTACATCAAGTACCTTTCCATGGATACCACCAATGGTAACAACCTTGTCCCCTTTTTTTATGGCTTCACGATATTTACGTTGATCTTTTGATTTTTTCATTTGTGGTCGAATGAAAAAGAGATAAAAAACGATTACAAGTAATATTAATGGTAAGAAAGACATTAATCCACCACCTTCTTGGCCTCCTTGAGACATAAATAATAAAATGTTTGAGATTGTCATAAGTTATAAATTTATAGGTTTTTAAGAATTACGATTTTTTAACCATTGCCTTAATTCGTATAAATACTTTATTGGGCAAAGTGTTTGTTTCAACAACCGCCGTTTTATTTTGATAGCCATTGAGTCCCCTGCTGTTAAGCGTGAGTTTTATCACTCCTTTGCCATCTGGTTTAATTGGCTCTTTGGGAAACTCGCTAACCGTACAACCACAGGCTACTTTAATATCACGGATGATTAAATCTGCTCCTCCATTATTTGTGAATTTGAAAGCATAAGTTAATTCTTCACCGGTAACGATTTCACCAAAATCATGCTCATTTCTTTCAAACCTGATTTTAGGTATCCCATCACGTCCTAAGGATTCCTTCCGTAAGTTGCTCTTCACCGTTGTTGTACTTGTATCACTATTATCAGACTGGTTATTACAAGCAATTATGATCATGAATACGATCCCGATTAAAAGTAATACCTTAAGTCTGTTGATGGCTTGCATGATGCAAAAGTATAAAATTACATTGAGATATAACGGATTTAAATCAGTGAGACTTTTATTTTGTGAAACAAAATTAATTAGGCGAAGTGATCCTTCGACTTCCCTCAGGAATCTTGTGGGTTATATTTCCCGCCCCTTGGGGCAAAATAAAATAGAATCCATCATGATACCCTGTCTGCTTGCGGCGGGGAGCTTCATTTATTGATTTGCTCCTAAAATAGTTAATGATCCCTTAAATACATCATCTTCAAACTCACCGTGACATTTTAAAACAAAATAATAAACGCCATCCGGCAACTTATCTCCATTCCAATCATTTAGGTAATTTTTTTGTTGAAAAACTTTTTGACCCCAACGGTTAAAAATAGTGAGTTTATTACTAATGTAAAAATCATTTATCTTAAGGTGAGTGTCTGTCGATTTAAACAGCTGAGAATCATTATTCTGACTATCCTGTGTAATTATAAAGATATCATTCGAACCATCTCCATTAGGGGTAATAACATTTGGAATTAATAATTTAACTGTTTTCACATCTATCGAATAGGTTACGCTGACATCACAATTTGTTTTATAATTGGCAGTAAAAACTACATCATAGCTTCCTACTTGTTCATAGGTGTGTTGAGGGAAACGATCAAATGAAGTATTTCCATCACCTAAATCCCATATCCAACCTTCAAGAGGAGATGTGTCGTCCGAAGGATTCTCGTAAAAGAATTGACCTGAAGGATCTTGAATATACCATAAGTCTCCAATATCAGAAGTGATTTCAATTTCTGGAGCCTGATGAACATTCACAAAAACACTCGTGTCAACCTTGAAACCATTGGCGTCTGTAACACTCATTTGATACAATCCTTCACATAAATTAATTGCTATTGAAGAATTGCTTGCATTTGTACGAGCAGACTTCCAATCATAATGATAAGGTTCTGTACCACCAATGCCTTGCGCTTTAACTTCTCCATCGCAATTATCTGGACACCCAATATTTATCTGCGAAAAACTAACTATAAATTGAGTATAAGCCGTATGATAGAAAAGGACAACTGGCAATATTAAAAGAATGAATCTCTTCATCATTAGAAAGAATTAATTGAATGTGATAATTTAATTAGCACTGTAACGAATAATTAGTAGCGAATATTATGGTTCAAACCAAAAGTAAACCTGAATTTGCTTAAATATTAAAACGAATATGTAAAATATCGCCATCACCAACGATATAGTTTTTCCCTTCAACATGAAACTTACCGGCATCTTTACAAGCTTGCTCAGAACCCAATGCAATAAAGTCATCATAGCGCATAACCTCCACTCTTATGAAGCCACGTTCTAGATCGCTATGAATAACACCTGATGCTTGAGGTGCTGTCATTCCAATCTTAATAGTCCATGCTTTTATTTCTTTAGGTCCGATTGTGAAAAATGATTGTAGATTCAATATCTTATAAGCAGACTGGATCAACTTATTAACGCCGGGTTCTGATAAATTAGCATCTTCTAAAAATGCAATTCGATCTTCTTCGTCTTCTAATTCTGCAATATCGGCCTCTAGCGCGCCGGCAATTATAAGAACTTCTGCGTCTTCTTCCTTCACAGAGTCTTGAAAAACTTGGGTGTAATTATTACCACTTAATACAGATTTTTCATCAACATTACACACATATATGACAGGCTTTGCAGTCAATAAATAAATGTCCTCAATATATTTACGATCATCTTCTGATACAGGAGCAGTTCGGGCAGATTGAAAGTCTTCAAAATGGTTTTTATAGATCGTTAATACGTCAACTCCTTTTTTGGCATTTTTATCACCAATATTTACCAGTTTCTCAAGCCGTTGTATTTTCCTTTCAACTAAATCCAGATCACGGATTTGAAGTTCAAGGTCAACAATCTCTTTATCTCTAACCGGGTCTACTGATCCGTCGATATGTGGAAGACTATTATCATCAAAGCAGCGTACAACATGAATAAGAGCATCCATTTGCTGAATGTCAGCCAAGAACTTATTACCAACTCCTTCACCCTGGTTCGCTCCTTTGGTAAGCCCGGGTAAATCTATTATTTCAACTGTTGCCGGAACAACTTTTTCTGAGTTGATAAATGAATCAATTTTAGTAAGGCGAGAATCAGGTACATCAACTTTACCAATGTTTGATTTGGTCGCACTAAACGCAAAATTAGAGGCTTCAGCCTTGGTGTTCGATATACAGTTAAAGATGGTTGTTTTCCCTATATTGGTTACTCCTATGATGCCACAATTTAATGCCATTTGTTAAAAATGTTATGTGTAATAATTGAAAGCGCAAAGATAACGTTTTAGGCGCATACGAAATTAGAATCTCAAATGTTTTTAAATATGAATATTATTTTCTATTTTTGCACGCTAATTTTGAGAAGCTGGCATTGGGCAATTGTATTCGTTCCCAATATCTTAAAATTCAAAAATGAATATTAACCAATTCCTGAATTGATTATCCGGCAATTATGCAAGGAAGCTATTAAAGTATCATTGATGTCAGAAAAAGCAGAAAACATTAATCAAGAGGCTGAAAACACAAAAAAAGTTAAGGCTGATAAAGCAGAAGAAACAAAAGGAACTAAGACAGTTTCGAAAAAGGTAAAAGAGAAAACCAAAAAGGTAGAAGCGGTAAAAGAAACGAAAGCCCCCAAAGCTAAAGTTGTTAAAGAAAAGAAATCAGAAGCCACCAAGGCAGAAGATAAAACAGAAGAACCAATTGTTGCAGAAGTAAAAAAGAAGAAAGCTACCAAAGCTAAAGTTACTGAAGAAACAGAAAACCCGGAAACTGTTGTAGAAAAAGTAGAAGAAACAGAAGTTGTAGAAGAACTAGCATCTAAAGAAAAAGCTGAGAAATCTGAGAAAACCAAGAAAGCATCCAAGGAAGTAGTTGAAGAGAGTGAAGAATTTGATTGGGATTCTATCGGTAAAAAGCACGAAGAGTACACAGAAACAGAAAGAATCAAGCTGGAAAATATTTACGATGGAACCTTAAGTTCAATTGTCGAACACGAAGTTGTTGACGGTTTTGTGGTAGCGAAAAATAACCGTGAGGTTGTTGTCAATATTGGTTTCAAATCCGATGGTATAATCCCATTAAACGAATTACGTTACAATCCTGATTTAAAAATCGGAGACAAAATTGAAGTATATGTTGAAAGCCAGGAAGATTTAAACGGACAACTTATATTATCTCATAAAAAGGCTCGTACATTAAAGTCTTGGGAAAGAATAAATATTGCATACGAGAAAGAAGAAGTAATTAATGGTTATGTTAAATGTCGTACCAAAGGTGGTTTGATCGTAGATGTATTTGGAATTGAGGCCTTTTTACCAGGATCACAAATTGACGTTAAACCTATTCGTGATTATGATATTTATGTTGACAAGTCAATGGAGTTTAAAGTGGTTAAAATTAACCATGAGTACAAAAATGTCGTTGTATCGCATAAAGCACTCATCGAAGACGAACTGGAGCATCAAAAAGCAGAAATTATTTCTAAATTAGAAAAAGGACAGGTGCTGGAAGGAACTGTTAAGAATATTACCTCATATGGTGTATTCATAGATCTTGGTGGTGTTGATGGATTGATTCACATTACTGATCTTTCTTGGGGTAGAATTAATCATCCTGAAGAAATTGTTGAACTTGACCAGAAATTAAAAATCGTTATTCTTGATTTTGATGATAATAAAAAGCGGATTGCGCTTGGACTGAAACAACTTACTCCTCATCCATGGGACGCATTGGATACCGAATTGAAAGTTACGGATAATGTAAAAGGAAAGGTTGTTGTTATCGCTGATTATGGTGCATTCATCGAAATTGCCCCTGGCGTTGAAGGATTAATTCATGTTTCAGAAATGTCATGGTCACAGCATTTAAGAACTGCACAGGATTTCTTGAAAGTGGGAGATGAGATTGAAGCTCAAATTTTAACACTTGATAGAGAAGATCGAAAAATGTCATTGGGAATGAAACAACTAATTCCTGATCCATGGACAAATATTCAAGATCGTTATCCTAAACATTCTAAGCATTCTGCTACCGTTCGAAACTTTACCAATTTTGGAATTTTTGTCGAATTAGAAGAAGGCGTTGATGGCTTAATTCATATTTCTGATCTTTCATGGTCGAAGAAAATTAAACACCCTGCCGAATTCACTAAAATTGCTGAGAAAATAGAAGTAATCGTTCTGGAAGTTGATGAAGAGAACAGAAGGTTAAGTTTAGGTCATAAGCAACTTGAAGAGAATCCTTGGGATGTGTTTGAAACTATTTTCACGATGAACTCTGTACATAGTGCTACGATCCTTACCATTAATGAAAAAGGTGCTGTAGTCTCATTGCCTTATGGCGTTGAAGGATTTGTTCCAAATCGTCATTTAGCCAAAGAAGATAACACCAGTGCCAGAGTTGATGATACGATGGATTTCAAAGTAATCGAATTCTCAAAAGACAGCAAGAAGATAATTCTTTCACATACGAGAATTTATCAGGATGTACAATATGCTGAAAAAGCGAAGGAACATTCTAAAGCTAAGAGTTACGAAAGATCGACCAAAAAAGCTGTTAAGCACATGAAAGATAAAATGGAAAGAACAACTTTGGGTGATTTAGATGCGTTAGCAAACCTAAAATCTGAAATGTTGGAATCTGAAAAGAAAGCAAAAGCAAAGGAAAAAGTAAAAACGAAAAAGAAAGAAGAATAGATTATTAATATTCTAAGCCGTCCTAAAATAGATTGACAGTCTTTATTAAAAGGATTAATTACAACCCAAGAGAATATGAACTGGCCCCAAAAGTTATGTCTAACTTTTGGGGCCAGTTCACTTATGGTCGGGTCTTTTTTCCGAAGGTAAAAAAACTGAAGCAATCTACTCACTTCTTCTCATTTTAACTTGCTAATGAATGAGCACATATAAGCATTTGCGCACCTTAATTCATTAAAAACAAGAATTATTGTGTCATGGCTGCTCGTAGTTTGCGTAATTATTTAGTAAAATCCTTAATTTAAACACATTCCAGATTGCTTACTTTCTATTTTGTCTGAGATAGCGATTAAACCAAACGATGATACCGGAAATCAATATGGCCAAGACAGACAATCCGAATAGTGGAACAAGTAAAATATAGAAATCTCCAAAGAGAAATTTGAAAAAACGAGCAGTATGAATTTCCAGTGCAAAGTTCCACAGAGACATTGGGCTTTCTTTCAGTATCAATTCGGGCATCTTTTGAAGATTCTTTCTTGAATTTATTGGAATGGCTCCTAAGTTATAATCAATGTGATATTCCGTTCCATCGGCTTTTTTAATAAAACCAGCTGACATAAATTGTCCCAAAGGTGGTCCATTCGGATTAAAGGAGAATTTGGTTGATTTAGTTAAATAATCCTGAATATAAAAGAAATCAGGCTGCCAACGGTATAATCCATAAAATGATCCGACTAAATAATCGCCCTTTCCAATTTTCTCAAAGACGTTGATTCCCATCACCGAGATTGGAGGTTGAGCAGCTGCCATTTTAAGGCTCGTTTTAAAATGATCATCAGAAATATAAACTCCTTCGACTGTTCCAATTAAAAACCGGTCCAACTCTTCATCGTACAAAATATCTCTAAAACGATCGTACCACGGATTCGCATTATCCAATGTTGTATATTTAATTTTAGCGACCCTTGAATTAGCGATGGCGATTAATAAAGGTGGTCGTAAAAACATTCCCGTAAGGGCTGTAAGAATTAATAAAAGGCTTATCCAAATTCCAAGTTTACTATGCCATTTAATTGAGAATTTATGCAGTATCTTTAACTTCGTACTCGATCTTTCTTTTCTTCTTCTTCTCTTTAAAATCCCTGGTGCGAAGTAATAAAGCAAACCCGTAAGAGTTAGAAATACAAAAATGATAGCTACAAGATCAACTATTAGTTTACCGATGCGACCATAAATTTCGCCACTATGAATTACCCAGAGTGTTTTAAAAAGTCCAATTTTATTATCATATTCTATCGGTGCAGGGATTTGAATTTCAACAAACTTCAAACCTGAGGGATCATCTTGAGAAACCAATACGTGCGATCTGCTTAAAACATAAATAGAATCGCGTGCTTGTGCAATTCCAATAATTTTATCTTCACGAATTGGTAGTTTCAGTTTAACCCATCCATCAAGTTTAAAGTGATATAAACCAAAAAGTGTTGCCGCAAGCAATTCTCCACTTTCTGTTTTAAAAACCTTAAATATTTTTCGATGATCAATGCCTGAAGGAAAACCATTATTAAAATCAGCGAATGAAGAAAGATCATCATTGCTCAAGCACATTCCAATATTACCAAAGAGGAGTACGCTATCTTGTCCGATGGTAACAGATCCTTTCAGCGAAGCATTATTCCAATTAACATATTGGTATTCCTTCGCTAAAATACTTCTGTTCACTTCGAACCTAGAAAATGTTTTTCGGTGGTTTAAAACGATCCCTGATAAACACCAGAATAATATAAACACGGCAGCTATCAGACTAAACCAACGGTGTAGCCATTTAAAAGATTTTAAAAACTGCCTTTTCTTCATGAACGGAAGTCCAAATTTGCCTTAAATCATTTCTTAATAAAATAATTATTAAAGGCGGATCCTTCCTGCTTTGTCCAGTTTAAATAGCCCTTGGCTTTAACTTTATCAATTAATGGGGCGGGTAAAAAAGGAGTGATTAATAAAAAAATCTGTCCGTCTTCAATTTTGCTGACTCCACTAAAAACTGCTTCCAGCGGATGACCTCCGGCCGCTATTGTTTCGCGGGCATCAAATGTTACTAAAACTTTATCAGTAGAGAACCAACTAGGGGCCTCGGTATTCTCTATATGTGTTGGGTGTGAATGATCCATAATATTTTGTCCTACTTCTTTTCGTAATGTGTTTATTAATTTATCAGTGGCAATGTTTCCAACAAGCGATGCTTGCTGAAGCGTTGTTATACGCGCAATGGTTCTCCTCAAAACAGGGTTTTTAAGCTTCGAGAAAGTTGGAACGAGCTTAATCAAAACTTCCTCTAATTCAGGGAATTTATCCAGCAGTTCACCTACTTTTGTTTTTGGCGTTATCTCTAAATCTTGATTTCCCATTTCTAGTTGTTCTCTACATAACTTAATAATCGCTGATCGCCCTCTAATTTTCTTTTTTTAGTTAAATTCTGAGAAACTTCAAGGGTACCAAGAAAGTTGCCTTTTTCATCCTTTAATGCGACATATTCAATATGAATAAATTTGCCTCCCATTTGAATCCAAAATGGTGCATGAGTTTCTTTTCCAGTACTGAAGTCATCTAATATTTTTTCAACGATTCCAACACTTGAAGGAGGGTGACAAAGTTTAACATCCCGGTTTAGAATTGCTCTATTTCTATCAAAAATTCTTTCTTTCGATTGTGAGAAATATTTTACTTTTTCATTTTTATCAACAAAAGTCATATCAACTGGCAACGAATTTAAAATGGCTTGAAGCTCAGTCTTGGTAAAACTTCCGCTTGGTAATTGAATTAATTCTTCATCGCCTTTTTGTTCCCTGATCTCTTGCTCTATCCCTTCAGGATTCCAGTTTTCCGAGGGATCGTATAAGCAGAATCCTATTTCTAAGGTTTGCTCCTGAATTTCATACCATTCGATGTCAGTTAATTTATCCATACACATCGGGAACAGAATTTCTTCTTCCTTCATCGTCATATCGGCAACAGCATTCAGCGCTGGAGTTAAAATCATTTCGATCGCAGTTTCAACTTCTTCAACAGAAATACTTTCAGTAACATTCAACGCTTCAATGGCACCTTTTAAGAATGCCCGGGTTTCGTCATGTTTTCCCCACATAACTGTTGGTGGACCCGTGATTCCATAATTTTCGAGATAAGGGAATAATAAATTTTCTTTTCGACGATAATGCTTGTCAACATCCATCAGGCTGTGATACATACCTTTTAACTGTTGAAAGAAATCCGGAATTCTGTCATCACTTAATTGTGTCACCTCAGCTAATTTTTTATTTATCTGATTTATCACTTTCAGTAATTCTTTGTTTTCATTAAGAAAAACATCTACCGGATGACCAACCGGAACTTCTTTAGCACCACTTTGATCAATGGCTCCTTCCAACGCCTGTGTGTGCATATCACAAAACTTCAGCACTTCTTTTTCGTCCAGTACACCTTCCGAAATTAATTCCTGTTCTACCTCAACAACGTCGCCGTAAGGTACTTTTTTCATTAGCTCAATTAAACGCTCACGTACTGCCTCTGGTGCTTCACCTTCGTGCAGCTGCAATATCATATGTTTTAGCAGTTCTTTTCTTTTCTGCGAATTGTTTATAAGTTCACTCATCTTCTACATTTTATAATCTTTGTTAAGGGTAACAACGAATAAAGGTCAATAAAAATGACTAACCCTTAATCATTGTTAAAATCATTTTAAAACGTTCGGTTGCCTTTAAGGAGTGTGGCTTATTAGCCGGCATTATAATAGATTCACCACTCTTAACCTTAAAGGATTTTCCATCGATTAATATTTTAGCTTCTCCGTCCACAACCTGAACCATAGCATCAAATGGTGCAGTATGCTCACTCAATCCTTCGTTCTTATCGAATGAAAAGAGCGATACATTTCCAACCTTATTTTTCAACACATTTTTACTGATAATTGACCCATCAGCGTATGTAACTTCATCCTGAAATTTAAAAATGTGTGCTTTCTTAAATTCGTTAATTTCCATTTCAAAAAAGGGCTGACGCCCCTTGCATTTTATTGTAAAAATTGTGGTTTAAAACAAACATTACGCATGCCCAATTATTTGGCTCGTCTGAATCACCACCTTTGATTAACTCCATTGCTTCTGTTCCAAGAATTTTCGAGGAACCTACGCTCATTGATGCTCCTTTAAAAAGTGCATAATCAAATGAAAGATCGAATTCGGTTCCTAAACTTTTTGACATATTATTTATTTCACCCACCGATGAAAAGATGTGGGTTGTAAGTCCTAACTTCACTTTATCCTCAAAATAATTTAAACTAACAAAAATATCATTCAATCCAACTTTCCCGAAATGGTTTTCAACGTAGAAATAATCCATATGTCCATTAAATTCATAGTTGGTTCCGTATAAGGGTGCAAAAGCTTTGTCTTATTTAGTGTTGTCGATTTCATTGTAGTCATTACCAGAAAGTATCTCAAGTCCAACATTTGCCTTAAACTCTTTTGAGAATACATAAACAATTTCAGCGGAAAAATAATTCGCACTTAAATCAACATTGGCAGCATTTTTACCACCTTGTAAATACATTTCAGCGTTTATACACTAAGATTCTTCTTTTTATATATGAGACGCCGTACGTTGAGAAATAAAGAAAGCTGCATCTGCATCGGTTACCGGCAACGTTTTATATCCATGGTGATATTCTGCACGTGGTCTGAATTCGGTGCTAAAACTGAATTGTGCCATAATATCATTTGCTAATAAAAGCATGAAAATTCCAATCGTAATTTTGATTAGGCTTTTTCTCATATTTACTAGATACTTGAGATTCTACTTTCTTATTATTTACACCCATTCTTCTGCGAGTACTTCTCCTTTGATACTCACAACGGTTTGCTTAACAGGAATCTTACGAGTTGCCTTTTCTTGTGCCATTCGCGCCATTTGAATTAATCCCCCACAACAAGGAACTTCCATAATCATCACATTTAACGTATTGATTTGCGCTTCATCAATCATTTGACATAATTTCTCTATGTAGATATCACTCCCTTGATCCAACTTGGGGCAGGCAATTGCTACACCTTTCCCAGCCAAATAATCCTGATGAAAGTTACCCATCGAAAAAGCAACACAATCGGCTGCCAAAACCACATCGGCATTTCTATAATATGGCGCATTTGGATTCACCAGATGCATTTGTACCGGCCACTGTCTTAAAGCCGACGGTTGTGATCCAGCTGACCCTGCTTTATTCATCTGATTCTCATCAATCGAGAAATCTTTCATTGATGATCCGGGACATCCTCCTCCACCATGAGCTTGTTGTCCGTTGCTTCCTTTTTGTTCATCCATAGTTGTAAAATTTAATATAATGGCATCTAAATTAAAATCTGGTTCTTCATTGAGCGATGATAAATAATCTGTGGCTTGTTTCAAGAATCCCAACTCACCATGATCCTGTAAATGTGACAGATGGGCAATAAGTGTATTTTCTCCCTTTGTAAGAATCTCTTTTACTACCGCGACTTCGTCATAAGGTTCCGCTTCTCGTTCTTCAATTTCAATAGCTCCCTCAGGGCATTCGCCTATGCAAGCACCCAATCCATCACACATTAAATCACTCACAAGTCTTGCTTTTCCATCAATCATTTGTAAGGCTCCTTCGGGGCATCCAGGAATGCATAGCCCGCAACCATTACATTTCTCTTCGTCTATCTTTATTATTTCTCGCTTCATTAATTGACTGATATTAAATATTGTATGTGTCTTTTTATTTTATTTTAGGAATTTAAGTATTTGATTGCGCAAATATACTAACAATTTATTATTTGATATATTAAATCCTTTCTTAATATAAAAAACTTTTTACTCAAAAAATAAATGAAAATCATCTATTTTTACGCAAAAAACAACCAATACCATGTTAATAGATATCCTGAAGCATACAATAATGATTACTGCATTTGTTTTGGCAATGATGCTGATCATTGAGTATGTAAATGTTCAGACGAAAGGCAAATGGAGTAAGCCGTTGCAAAAAAAAGGATGGTTGCAAATATTAACGGCTGCAGTTTTAGGTGTGATCCCCGGCTGCCTCGGAACCTATACAGCTGTTTCACTTTATTCTCATAAAATTTTTGGTTTTGCTGCTTTGGTAACAGCCATGATTGCTACCTCAGGGGATGAAGCATTTTTAATGCTTTCAGTAATTCCGGAAACGGTGCTAATTCTTTTTGCCATCATATTTGGCATAGCAATAGTAGTTGGTTTGATTTTAAATTATACAATTAAAGATAAAACTTTAATGAAGCTTCCGGAGAATCATTTAAAAGTTCATACTGAACATGCAGATTGTATTTGTTTCGATTCTAAAATATTAATTAGTCAATTAAAAAATATAAGCTTTCAGCGTGCCGTTTTAATGGCAGGATTAATACTGTTTCTATTTGGTTTGCTAATTGGTGAGTTTGGACATGACCATAGTTTCATCCCCAGCTTTGATGATGGCCATGGGCACGAGAACGAGACAACTACTCATGGATTTGACTGGAAATGGATAAGTGTTTCATTCTTAGTCGTTACCCTGATTG
The DNA here is from genome assembly GCA_003353955.1 of Bacteroidota bacterium. Lineage (GTDB taxonomy): Bacteria > Bacteroidota > Bacteroidia > Bacteroidales. Next base: position 43,843 of record PIVJ01000006.1, read on the forward strand.
CATTGTTTGTCATAACCACCGTAAATGATCATTTTTTAGAGGAACATTTATGGGGGCATATCATCAAAAAGCACTTCTTAAAAATATTCCTTTGGACATTTGCTGCCTTACTTTTTATCCATTTCATTAATGACTACATCGATGTTGAGAGCTGGATAAAAGACAATATGCTCACCATTTTAATCATTGCACTTTTAATAGGTATCATCCCTCAATCCGGGCCTCATTATATTTTCATCTTATTATTTGTAGAAGGGGTCATTCCATTTAGTATTTTACTGGCAAATTCAATTGTTCAGGATGGGCATGGTGCCATACCTTTACTTGCTGAGTCTAAGAAAAGTTTTATTGTGGTCAAACTCGTAAATTTGGCTGTAGGAGTAATTATTGGATTACTGGGGCTTTTTGTTGGGTTTTAGTATTTTTAGGACGTCGTCCCTGAGATTTTTGAACAACGTTCTATTTAGTTGGTTAAGAAATCAATAAAATTGTCAGGGGTAATTATATGTATACATTTATTTTTCAAATAATTGTATATTTGAATCTCAATTATTATCCTTTTCCAGAATGAAACTATCCATTATCATTGTTAATTACAACGTTAAGTTTTTTCTTGAACAATGTTTACAATCAATAATATCATCCAAAACAAGGTTTAAATTTGAAATAATCTGTGTTGACAACAACTCGGTAGATGGATCGATTAGGATGCTAGAGGAAAAATTCCCTGAAGTTATTCTGATCAATAATAGTAATAATGTTGGATTTGCAAAAGCCTGTAACCAAGGGATAAAAATTGCCAAAAGTGAATATATCTTGATTCTAAATCCGGACACACTACTTGAAGAAGATACGCTGAAAAAAGCATTGGCATTTATGGATGCGAACCCAATAGCCGGAGGATTAGCGGTAAAGATGATAGATGGAAAAGGGAAATACCTGCCCGAATCCAAAAGGGGAATTCCAACGCCTGCAGCTGCGTTTTACAAAATGTCCGGACTGGCAAAGCTTTTTTATCCTTCAAAAATATTTGGAAAATACCATCTTGATTATTTAAATAATAATGAGACTCATGAAGTAGAGATTCTCACGGGCGCATTCATGCTGCTCCGCAAATCAGTTTTAGATAAAGTTGGAATGTTTGATGAGGATTTTTTCATGTATGGCGAAGATGTGGACTTGTCATATAGAATCGTTAAATCAGGCTATACAAATTACTATTTCCCTGAAACACAGATAATCCATTATAAAGGAGAAAGCACCAAAAAAAGCAGCATTAAATACATATTCTCATTTTATAAGGCAATGCTCATTTTTGCAAACAAACACTTTTCTAAAAGAAGTGTGACCTTGCTTTCTTTATTGCTGAATTTTGCCATCTACTTTCGAGCAGGTCTTTCTGTTGTTAAACGATTACTTAATAAAATCATACTACCACTTTTTGATGCTGCAATTTTATTTATTGGCCTTTTTATATTAAAGGAAATTTGGGAATCGAAAGTTACTTTTGTGGATGGCGGAAGTTACCCAAGCAATTTTATTTATTTGGTTGTTCCGGTTTATATTCTGATTTGGATAGTAAGCCTTTATTTTTCCGGATTCTATGACAAACCCTATAAACAAAAACATTTTGTTAGTGGTTTTATAATCGGTACTGCTCTCATCCTTATAGGATATTCGATGCTGGATGAATCATGGAGATTTTCGAGGGCATTAATTTTATTAGGAACTGTGTGGGGAATAATTACAATTAATGGGTTTCGATATATTCTTGGTTGGTTAAAATTTATACAATTAGATGATTTAAAGAACAAGCGCCGATTAATTGTTGGCTATTTAAACGAAGCTGAAAGAGTACTGAATATTTTACCTTCACCGGATAAAGATAAAAACTATACAGGATTAATTAAACCAGACGACTCCTTGATTAACAACAAGGATTTTATCGGTACTATTTCTCAACTAAAAGATATCGTTCAAATTTTCAAAATTGATGAAGTAATCTTTTGTTTTCAGGATGTTGGTTCCAATCTAATAATTACAAAAATGGAAGAATTGCACAATGAAGAAATCATTATTAAAATAGCTCCGGAAAAAAGTATCGCAGTTATAGGAAGTAATTCAATTATCAGTAATGAAAACTTATACCTCCACGAGATCAATTCAATTTCAAGTGTAAAAAATATTCGAAACAAAAGATTGTTTGATTTATTGGTGGTACTAATTATGACTATCCTTATTCCACTCAATATTTTCATCATCAATAAGTTCTTCGGCTTTCTAAAAAATTTAATTCAGGTATTAATCAATAAAAAAACCTGGGTGGGTTATCATCAACCATTATCTAATCAGATGCTGCCAAAATTAAAACCTTCTATTTTAAATATTACCGAAGGAATAGAAATTGACAATAATTCTGACGAAAAGATTACCGATTTAAATCATCTCTATGCACGCAATTATAGGATATTAAACGACTTAAATACAATTTGCAGAGGGTATAAAAAACTGGGAGAACAGTAATTGTATTTTTATTTAGAAGCGTTCCAGACTAAATAAAATCATTATCTTTGCAAAAAACACTATCAAAATAGAAGCAGCTAAGCTTGATTAAGGAACCATAATAATGGCAATATTTGAAGTAATTATGCCCAAGTTGGGCGAGAGTATTATTGAGGCCACCATCACAAAATGGCTTAAATCAGAAGGAGATACCATTGCAGAAGACGACACAATTGTTGAGATTGCCACGGATAAGGTAGATTCTGAGATTCCTTCTCCTGTTGATGGAAAACTAATTAAAATATTATTTGAAGAAGGTGATGTAGTTCCTGTTGGTAAAATAATTGCTCATATTTATTTAGATGGGGATGATAACGAAGACTCTTCAGAAGTTTCTGCTCCGGCTGATGAAACAACAAATAAGTCAATTCCTCAACCAACCAAGACATCAAGCCCTAAAGTTGAAAAAGCACAAACCTCGTCGCCTGCAACCCAAATGGATTATAAAGAATCAAATCGCTTTTATTCTCCTTTGGTTAAAAGCATTGCCAAGAGTGAAAATATTTCTATTCAGGAATTGGATAGCATCAAGGGATCAGGCAAAGACGGGCGAGTTACAAAAGCTGATATTATTAATTTTATGAATAATCGAAGCTCCACACCCATACAAAAAAGTGTGCAAGCTTCTGTAATTTCCCCTTCCGGTGAAGACCAAATTGTTGAGATGGATCGTATGCGCAAATTGATTGCCGATCATATGCTTATGTCAAAACAAGTTTCTCCTCATGCTACATCATTTATTGATGTTGGCGTTAGCACAATTGTTAATTGGCGTAATCAGGTTAAAGATGAATTTTTTAAAAGAGAAGGTGAAAAGATTACTTATACCCCCATTTTTATTGATGCAGCTGCCAAAGCAATTAAAGATTACCCAGGCATTAATGCTTCCGTTAATGGAACTCAAATTATTCTTCGTGCCAATGTAAATATTGGAATGGCCACAGCATTGCCCAACGGTAATTTAATTGTTCCGGTAATTAAACAAGCTGATCAAAAAAGTTTATTGGGCATCACTAAAAATGTAAATGATTTGGCAAACCGTGCACGTCATAATAAATTATTACCCGATGAGATTCAAGACGGCACTTTTACTGTAACCAATTTTGGAAGTTTTGATAGTTTAACCGGAACACCAATTATTTATCAACCCCAGGTTGCAATACTTGGGATTGGTGCTATTCGAAAAAGACCAGTCGTAATTGAAACTCCGGATGGCGATACCATTGGAATTCGACACATCATGATCTTCTCACTGGCTTACGACCACAGAGTTGTTGATGGAGCCTTGGCCGGGATGTATTTAAAAAGGCTGAAAGAATTGTTGGAAAACTTCGACCCGAAACGCCCTATTTAATCATTGATTTGTCATTGAATTTTGTATTTTAGCGATATATTTCTTTATAAGATATTATGGAATTAAACCTTAGCCGACCATTGGCAGTGTTTGATCTTGAAACAACAGGATTGAGTATTGCGAAAGATAGAATTGTTGAGATCAGCATTTTGAGAGTTATGCCTGATGGATCTCAAAAGTTATTCACACAATTAATTAATCCAACGATTCCCATCCCGGCAGAAGTAACTGAAATTCATGGCATCAGTGACGCTGATGTAAAAGACAAACCAAGCTTTCAGCAGATAGCTAATGAATTGAATCAATTTTTTAATAATTGTGATTTAAGCGGATACAATGCCATAAAATTTGACATTCCACTACTCGTAGAAGAATTTCTGAGAGTTGATGTAAATTTCGAAGTTAAGAGCCGGAAAGTGGTTGATGTTCAAAACATCTTTCATAAGATGGAACAACGTACTTTAAAGGCGGCATATAAATTTTATTGCAATCAGGAATTGGAAAATGCACATAGTGCTGAAGCTGACACAACTGCCACTTTTAAGATACTAAAAGCACAACTTGACAAGTATGAGAATACAGAATTTACTGACAGGGATGGCAACGTAAGCATTCCAGTTAAGAATGATATGCAAGCCCTCAATGATTTCTCTTACCACACAAGAAATGTCGATTTAGTTGGCCAGATTATATTTAATAAGAACGACGTTGAAGTTTTTAATTTTGGGAAACATAAAGGAAAATCAGTAGAAGAGTTATTTACTTCCGAGCCATCTTATTATGATTGGATGATGAAGAGTGATTTTCCACTCTCCACTAAAAAAGTCCTCACCGCCATCAAATTACGGAAATTTAATCAAGGGTCTTTAAATTTTGGATAGATATGAAACACTCATGTTTTTTTATTAAGATACACACCAGGGTATAATTAAAGCATAAGTGGCTAACAGCCTACTAATTACAACATTACAAGTATATGAAAATAATTTGTATTGGCAGAAATTATGCGGAGCATGCTAAGGAATTAAATAATCCCCTGCCAAAAACTCCCATTTTTTTTTTAAAACCTGACAGTGCGTTAATGCAGAAAAATCAACCTTTTTTCTATCCTGATTTTTCAAATGATATCCATTTTGAAACTGAGATTGTTTTAAAAATAAATAAAGTTGGAAAGTATATTCAAAAGGAGTTTGCACATACTTATTACAATAGAATTGGAATCGGGATTGATTTTACTGCCCGTGATTTACAAAACAACTGTAAAGAAAAGGGACTTCCCTGGGAAATCGCCAAAGCATTTGATAACTCGGCTCCCTTGGGGCAATTCATTGCTAAATCAAGATTTGATGATGTAAACGACATTAACTTTTCAATGAATATTAATGGTGTAGAAAGACAAAATGGAAACACAAAGAACATGATTTTCTCTCCAGATTATATCATTTCCTACATTTCTCAATTTTTTACCTTAAAGATTGGTGATTTAATTTTTACCGGGACACCTGAAGGAGTTGGTCCTATTAAAATAGGTGATCATTTGGAGGCATCTATTGAGGGGCAGAAATTGCTGGATTTAAGGATTAAATAATTATCGAAACACGATATCACTAATTACCTTCTCGCCTGCTTCTTTATTCAGCATATCAATAATTCTTGATTTTGCGTAGGTTAATTCATTGGTTAATGCAGCTGAATCAAGCTTGATAAATAATTTTCCATTTTTTACTTTGAGATTAACCGTATGCTTTGCAATCATCTTCCCAACAATGGTTTCCCATGAATTGATCAACTTCACTTCTGTTAACTTATCGGTTAGATTATAGGTTCTCAGCAGCTCTCGTATCGCCTGCCCCAATGTAGATTCATTTGATTTCTTAATCATCTGTTTGAGATATTTCTCCATTTTCCATTTCGGTAATAATCCCGGAATTTACATTAAATATTTTATGATCAATATTAACAGTTGCTAACAATTTCTCAATTCTTGATCGTTGGGTATCTGTAATAAATACCTGGCCAAAGCTATTTTTACTTACCAGATCAATTAATTGTTCTACCCTGGCATTATCGAGTTTATCAAAGATGTCATCAAATAATAAGACCGGTTTAAATTCCTTTTTATTTTTAGTATACTCAAATTGGGCCAATTTTATCGCGACCACAAATGACTTCTGCTGGCCCTGTGAACCAACCTTTTTTATTGGGTAATCACCAATTTTGAACGATAGATCATCCTTATGAATCCCACAACTTGTATACCTTAGCATCTGATCACGTTCGATAGAATCGGTTAACAAATGTTTAAATGAAGCATCTAAAAGTTGAGAATCATAGCTAATAATCACCTCTTCCTTACCTTGTGAAATAACCTGAAAATATTTCTGGAAAATGGGCGTGAATTCACTTAAGAAATGCTTTCGTTTCTCAAAAATATCTTCGCCCAATTGCACTAGCTGTTCGTCCCAAACTTCGATATGTGAGCGATCAAAACTTCTTGCTTCAACCAATTGCTTTATTAAGGCATTTCGTTGAGCCAGTGCTTTATTATAATTTATGAGATTATCAAGGTATATTCTATCAAACTGAGAAATTACGCCATCAATATATTTACGGCGAATATCACTTCCTTCATTTATCAAATCGCGATCATACGGCGAAACCATTACTAAAGGATATAAGCCAATATGGTCTGCCAATCGATCATATTCCTTTTTATTTAACTTAAATTGCTTCTTTGCACCCCGCTTTTGCACACAACTAACTAAATCTTCTCTATCCCCATTCTTCCTATACTGTCCGTGTATAACAAAGAATGGTTCTTTATGCAAGATATTTTGAGTGTCAATTGAATTAAAATAACTTTTGCAAAATGACAAATAGTAAATACCATCCAGAATATTGGTTTTACCAACTCCGTTATTTCCAACAAAACAGTTTATTTTTTCAGAGAAATTCAAGTCTGTCTGTTGGCAGTTTTTAAAATTCGTGAGCGTTAACTTTCTTAAATACATATTACAACTTGTCTATTTCCTGTTCAACTTTTTCCATCAACCATTTTGGTGTTGAAGTGGCACCGGTAATACCTACTCTTTTAACTTCACTAAACCAATTCACATCAATTTGACTTGCATCATTTATAAAATACGATTGTTGATTCTGAACCTTACAAAGATCGAATAAATGTTTTGCGTTAGAACTATTGGCTCCGCCCACAAAAATAATTACTTCATGTTTTTTAGCGAATAGTTTTAAGTTTTGTTCTAGATCAGAAACCTGTTTACAAACTGTTTCGTGTACTTTTAAATTTATGAATTTCTCATTTTGTGCAAGCTTCATTCTGCTCTCTATTTTATTCGCCAGTTCTCTAAATAAATGAACACTATTAGTGGTTTGAGCAAAAAAATGAATGGGTTTCTTAAAATCAATTTTATTTAAATCTTCTTCATTTCTAATAACAATTATCGCTGAATGGATATTCCCAATTAATCCCTTTACTTCCGGATGGTCTTCCCTTCCAAATATTACAATTTGTCCGTTTACAGCGCTCATTGTGGCGGAGACCAGTTTAACTTTTTGCTGCAATTTACTTACAATCCTACAAGTAGCATCTATTAATTCATTGTTATTTTGTTGTGCAATTTGATAGGTAATTGGAGGCTCTCCATGAGCACGTATTATAACCTTAGCATTGTATAAGTTACGAAACTGATCTTCATTAATAAAAATTAATCCTTTTTTTGAAAGTCGGTTCAATTCTGCCTGATTATGCACGATTTCGCCTAAACAATATATTTTCTCATCCTCTGCTATGCTTTGCTCAGCCAACCTAATCGCTCTGGCTACACCACCACAAAATCCTGCAGATGCATCAATCTCAATATTCATTATTTATTCGAATTAAATTGTTAAAATATAAAATAAGAATATACAATTATTTATTTTTATAACTATACTTTTTATCTCATTGGATAAAATCTGATAATCTGGTAGTAATCGTGATATAATTTGGTGAGCCTGCTAGATGATAGGTTGATCTCGCATAACTTAACCTGAATTTCGATATTTTAAATTCAAATCCCCAGGAGAAACCAATGGTTGAAGATTTTACATCTACAGCTAATTCCTGACGACGCCGATAATTATATCCAATTCTTAATATGAAATTTTCTGATAATAATAATTCACCACCAATCACCACATGCCTCATCAGTTGATCTCCAAATTTCGACAATCCTTTTCTCCCATTAATTTGCTCATTCACTAATAAAAAATCATTCGCATCATAAAATTCCGGATAAGTCAAATCCCAATTGCTTAAATGATTTACCAACACTGAATACCTAAATGGTAAATGCGTCAAGGTTTTAGAAACCCCGAATTGTATTTCAAATGGCAACCGCTCATTATTGCCTGATCTGTATGCCTTAACTTGCCGACCAATATTCTTAATAATCAACGATGATGCCAATCCGGTATCTTCGTTGTGGTAAGTTGCGGCAACATCCATTGCAATCCCGTATGATAAATAACTTTCGAAAGCGGAATAAATAAATTTAAGGTTCGATCCGACACTCAATACAGGGGACAGCATTCTACCCCAACCTAGCTGAAGAGCCATCTCAGATGCTGTAAAGTTACCCTGAATATTCCCGGCATCATTTGCATATAAAAACTTTCCATAATCGACAAATTGAACAGAGGCAACAAAACTCCCATATTTCTCATAAAATCTTGAGTAACTTGCAAATCCATAATTTATATCCGAATAATAGTCAACTATACTTAAAGCTAAGTGATTATGCATTGTTGAGTCAATAATCGAAGGATTTGTAATCGCCAAGGTGATATCTCCATCATAAATAGGTAAGAAATCTCCTCCCATGGCGGCTATTCTGGCAGAATTAGTGAGGTTTAAAAAATCATAAGTATTGCTTCCAGCAACTTGAGCTTGCATTTTAACCGATAATGTTGATACTACAATTAAAATTATAATACAAACCCGGGTTACCTTTATACGTGTTCCAACATTAATTATCATAACAATTAGTAGCACAAATCTATTTAAAAATTTATTACAAGTTAGCTAATCTTAAAAATTAAATTAACAAAGTTGATTATTGAGTTTCGATGTTATTTATAACACATTCAATGGCTTGCTTGATTAATTTTATTGTTTTTACTATGCTATTGTTGGCTTGCAAATTGAATCGCATGGAAGATCTTCGATTTCTGGTTACCGAAAACTTTTCCGGATTAATAAATGAGGCTAAAGAAATCTTCGATTTTTACAATTGCAACTATGTGTTCTCAACAGATTCTGATAAACCTACTTTTGAAAAAATCAAGAATATTCAAACATTAAAAATGCATTACATATTTTTATTCTTTTCGACAAAGAGGACTTATTGGCATTCGAGCGAATGAAGCTCCCCGCCGCAAGCGGACGGGGTATCATGATGGATCCTATTTTATTTCGCCATAAGGGCAGGGAATATCACTTCGCCTAATTAATTTTGTTTCACAAAATCAAAATATCACTGATTAAACAGCGTTTTAGATGATGTTATCAGGAAGAAGAAAAAGGCTACCTGATTTTCCTCAAGCGACCTGAGCCATTGATATTCGAATCAATTCGGGGATTACCATTATAATAAATACTGCCGCTTCCTGATATCTTTGCCTCTAAGTACTCAATTGCATAAACCTTGACACTTCCTGAGCCACTAATCTTAACTTTTACATCATCAGCTTTTAAACGGTTGGCTTGTATATCACCAGAGCCACTTGTTGAAGTATACAATTTTAATGTGCTACCTGAAACGAGAATATCACCGGATCCATTAATTTTCAAATCAACTTCTTCGGCCTCAACTTCTATTTCTATTGAGCCAGATCCGGAAACACTCATATAAATCTCATCTGATTCAAAGACGTCATCCGAAACAATATCTCCTGAGCCATCAACATTAAGCTCGCTTAGTTCCGGCATAGAAATATAAATATCAATAGACCTCGAATTCATTACACACATCTCATTATAATCTATAACTAAGGCATTTCCTCTAACTTTTGTTCGAATGATATCCAAAATATTTTGCTGTGCCTCGATTTTTATTTCAAATATATCTGCTTGCTTAATGTAAACGTTTGCAGAAACCTCCAATTCGATTGCATCAAATCCTTGTTGATTTCTGTTTTCAGTTTCAATAGGCCCATCTCCTTCAATACAGTCACAGGCAGTAAAAGCAAAATTAACTGAGACGAAAAGAATCAGTAATGGAATTCTAAGTAGTGTTTTCATAATTAAAATATTGGTTCGTTAATTAAGCCTGACTTCTAATCAGATTCAGGGCACTTCCTGCCTTGAACCACTTTATTTGACTCCAATTATAAGAATGGGTTGCAATAATTTCATCTTTAGAACCACTTTCATGATGTATTACCATCTTCAATGGATTACCTGGAGTAAAATCACTTAATCCAACTACATCAATAACATCAGCCTCTTTTATCTTTTCGTAATCTGCTTTATCGCTAAAAGTCAGTGCAAGCATTCCCTGTTTTTTTAGATTGGTTTCATGAATTCGAGCAAAGGATTTCACAAGTACAACCTTAACTCCTAAGTGACGCGGTTCCATTGCAGCATGCTCTCGAGATGAGCCTTCACCATAGTTTTCGTCACCAATCACAATAGATGAAAAACCTGCGGATTTATAATTACGGGCAGTATCAGGCACAACATCAAATTCACCACTGATTTGGTTTTTGACAGAATTCGTTTTCTTATTAAAATAATTAACAGCACCAATTAATAAATTATTAGAAATATTATCCAGATGCCCCCGATACCTCAACCAAGGCCCTGCCATTGAAATGTGGTCGGTGGTACACTTTCCTTTGGCCTTAATCAAAAGTTTCAATCCGGCATAATCCTGCCCTGTCCATGCTTCAAATGGTGTGAGCAATTGTAACCTTTCTGATTCTGTATTAACAGTAATCTCAATGCCACTTCCATCTTCAGACGGAGCTTGAAATCCGTTATCCTCCACAGAAAAACCTTTTGGTGGCAACTCAATTCCCTTTGGTTCATCCAATATTACCTTTTCTCCATTAAGGTTGACTAAGCTATCAGTTAAAGGATTAAAACAAAGGTCGCCAGCTATAGCAAAAGCAGTTGTAATTTCAGGGGAAGCAACAAATCCGTGGGTATTTGGATTGCCGTCATTTCTTTTAGCGAAGTTTCTGTTAAAGGATGTCATTATAGAATTTCGTTTTCCTTTTTCGGCTCCATGACGTGCCCACTGTCCGATACAAGGGCCACAAGCATTCGCCAAAACAACACCTCCGATATCTTTAAACACTTGTAAGAACCCATCTCTTTCAACAGTAGACCTCACCAACTCCGATCCTGGGGTAACGGTATATTCAGCGTTCACTTTCAGATTTTTATCAATTGCCTGTTTAGCAACAGAGGCTGCACGACTTATATCTTCATAGGATGAATTAGTGCATGATCCAATTAATCCTACTTCCAGTTTTTGAGGCCAGTTATTCTTTCTAACTGCTTCGGCAAATTTTGAAATGGGGGTAGCTAAATCTGGCGTGAATGGACCATTAATATGAGGTTCCAACGAATTTAAATCAATTTCAATAACTTCATCAAAATATTTTTCAGGGTCTTCATAAACTGCTTCATCACCTGTAAGATATTCAGAAACTTCATCAGCCATTTCTGCAATTTCAACTCGATCTGTTCCGATCAAATAATCTTTCATTTTTTGATCGTAATTAAAAATGGAAGTTGTGGCTCCTATCTCCGCACCCATATTACAAATGGTGCCTTTACCGGTGCAAGATATTGATTCTGCTCCGGGTCCAAAATACTCAACAATAGCACCTGTTCCACCTTTCACCGTTAATATCCCGGCTACTTTTAAAATTACATCTTTAGCAGATGTCCATCCATTTAATTTCCCGGTTAACTTAATACCAATTAGTTTCGGGAATTTCAATTCCCATGGCATGCCAGCCATGACATCGACTGCATCAGCACCACCAACTCCAATTGCAATCATTCCTAAACCACCAGCATTCACAGTGTGAGAATCTGTACCGATCATCATTCCCCCAGGGAAAGCATAGTTCTCAATCACTACTTGATGAATGATCCCCGCACCCGGCTTCCAAAACCCTATCCCATATTTATTCGAAACTGTACTAAGAAAATCATAGACTTCATTATTGGTTTTGTTAGCAACTTCAAGATCAGCATTCGCACCAAGTTTAGCCTGAATTAAATGATCGCAATGAACGGTTGACGGGACTGCAACTTTTTCCTTACCTGCTTGCATAAATTGGAGCAATGCCATTTGTGCTGTAGCATCCTGCATCGCAACTCTGTCAGGATTAAAATCTACATAAGATTCGCCCCTCTTATACTCTTCAGAGGCAAAGCCGACTTCCAAATGAGCATATAAAATCTTTTCGGTAAGTGTTAGCGGATGACCAACATTTTTTTTGGCGATATCAATTTTCTTTGCTAAACTTTTATAAACAGATTCAATCATTTCAAGGTCAAAAGTCATAATAAGTGGTGTTATACGTTTCTAATTATTAGTATCTTACTATTGTGTTTTACTGATTTCTCAAAGAGAATAAGTTAGCTGAATCTACTCATATTTGACATTTTAATACATTAATGAATCAAACTAATTCACTAATCCCCGACCGGCTTTCTTAATTTGCTTACTTTCTGTTAATTCAACAATTAGCTTATCAAGTATTCCATTAACGAAAACACTGCTTTTTGGAGTGCTATAATATTTCGAGATCTCAATATATTCGTTTAAAGTGACTTTGACCGGTATCGATTTAAATTCAAATAGTTCGGAAAGAGCCATTTTTAAAATGATGATATCTATTAATGCAATCCGATCAAAGTCCCAATTAACAGCTTTATCTGTAATTAACTTTTCAAATTCCTTTGATTTGATTATCGTTTTACGAAATAAGGTTTTCATAAAATCAACATCTTCATCATTAGACTCATTTTTCGTTTTAAGAATAGTTGGCAGCGGGTGATACTCATCAACATTCTCATTAAACGAATCTATTATTTTAATTACTAAGGATGTAACTGAGTGGTAATCGTCATGCCAATAAATACTGAGGTCCTCATAAAAATACTTTAGAGAATCTGATTTGCTAATTATTTTCTTTAATATTTTAATCGCAAAATCCTGATCTTGTTCAAATGATAGAGCTTCATCGCTCATATACTTTGAATAAATCTTATGGTCAATCATTTGCTTATAGAGTTTTCTAATTAAACTGGGCTCATTCACCCAAGATATTTTCAGATTATCAATTTTCTTCTGAGCGACCCTATTATCTTTAAGAAGGTTTATGAATTTATTGGTAATGAATTTGGTGTTAGGATTTAAATCTTCGGGAGTCGGAAAATGCTTCTTTTTTGCTTCTTCCATTCTGACAATAGCGAAATCACTTATTTCAATCAAAACTGATAATTGCCAAAAACACAACTCATATAATTTACCGATACTTTTAAGAAGTTGCTTTTCAGCAAGGTCAATCCTATCCGATTTAGATTGAAAAAATGCATAAAGCTCCTGCAATACCTTAATTCGCAACTGTCTCCTACTGAGCATACTATTAAGCAAATGAACTATTAATACCTTATTCTTTTTATAGCTGACAAAGTTACATTTTTTCTTTCATAAAAACCTATGATAATTTACAATAGTAATAAATCACTTGCGTATCTGTTTTAATTTCAAGAAAAAAACATATTAGATGCATTACAATTTGCTTTCTTTTCTAAATAATATTTTTATATTTGTTACAGATAGTCGAAAATAAATTAGTTAAGAAAGATGGAAGAGCCAGTCAATAAAGAACGAAGGGAGGAACTGTTCTCAAGAGCTGTTAGGGCAGGAAAAAGAACATATTTCTTTGATGTCAAAGCAACACGTGCTGAAGAGTATTATCTCACAATTACCGAAAGTAAAAGGCGATTTAACAATGAACAAGGGAAATTCTTTTATGAGAAACATAAAATATTCCTTTATAAAGAAGACTTCGACAAATTTAAAAACGGCCTGACCGATGTTCTGGATTTTATTCAAACAGGGGTAGCTCCGGTTGAAAAAGTTGTTGAGAAAAAAACTTCAGCAGACAAACCCGCTCAGGTCGAATTTGAGGATCTGACTTCGGAAGCTGAAAAGGAGGAAGTTGAGTCTACTGAAAAGACAGACGACTAAGGTTTTCTTATACTTTCGCATAATATTGCTCTTTCTCGGCAATATTATTTACTAACAATTTTTTATTAAAAGTTAATAACTTAATGGATGTGTATTCATTATTTGTAATCAAAAATTATATTTTTGTGTGCTTGGCACAATTTTATGGGGAAAGTAATTGCAATTGCGAATCAAAAAGGTGGAGTTGGTAAAACTACCACTGCAATAAATTTAGGAGCTAGTTTTGCAGTTCTGGAATTCAAAACATTAATTATTGATTCTGATCCTCAGGCTAATGCAACTTCCGGGGTTGGGTTTGATCCAAAAATCATCAAAACCAGTATTTATGAATGTATTATGGATGATATTGAACCAAAAAATATTATTCTGAATACGCAAACCCCGAATCTTGATATCATTCCTGCTCATATTGATTTGGTTGGTGCCGAGATCGAAATGATAAATCTTCCTAATCGTGAGAAAATGATGCGGAAAGTGACTGATAAAATTAAGAATGATTATGATTTCGTTATCATCGATTGTTCTCCGTCGTTAGGATTATTAACGATTAATGCCCTCACTGCTTCTGATTCTGTGATTGTTCCTGTTCAATGCGAATATTTTGCATTGGAAGGATTAGGAAAATTATTGAATACCCTAAAAATAGTACAATCAAGGATAAATCCAGATTTAGATATTGAGGGGATTCTTTTAACTATGTTTGATAAGCGACTTAGATTGTCGAAACAAGTGGTTGAAGAAGTGAAAACGCATTTCCAACAAATGGTTTTTGACACACTAATTAATCGAAACACTCGTTTAAGTGAAGCACCTAGTTTTGGAGAAACAATCATCATGCATGATGCTGAAAGTACAGGAGCCTTAAACTATCTTAATCTTGCCCGTGAAGTTCTTCAAAACAACGAAATGACAAAAATTGACGAATACGATAAACAAATAGATCTGGCTAATGAGACCTAGAAAAAAAGCGTTGGGAAGAGGGCTGGATGCCATTCTTCAAAGTCCCGATACAGATATTACTTCTCATGATATATCTGGCAATTATGTTGTTGGTGCAATAGCTTCGATGGATGTAGAGATTATTGAGACAAATCCCTTTCAACCCAGATTGGATTTTGATGAGACTTCGATTGAAGAACTATCCCGTTCAATCAAAGAACAAGGCATTATCCAGCCCATCACTGTTCGGAAATTGGGATTTGATAAATATCAAATTATCTCAGGTGAAAGACGTTTCAGGGCAGCGAAACATGCTGATTTAAAAGAAGTACCTGCATTTATTCGGGTTGCCAATGATGAACAAATGCTTGAACTAGCCTTGGTTGAGAACATTCATCGAGAAGATTTAAATGCACTGGAAATTGCCATAAGTTACAATCGTTTAATTGAAGAATGTAAATTGACTCAGGATCAATTAAGTCATCGTATTGGGAAAAACCGTACCACCATTTCGAACTACATCCGCTTATTGAAACTTCCTGCAGAGCTTCAAATAGCTTTGAAAGGTGATCAAATAAGCATGGGACATGCCCGGGCAATTATTAATGTAACAGATGATGAAGCTCAATTGAGGATTCTAAAAACTATTATTGAAAAGAATTTATCAGTTCGTCAGGTGGAAGAAATTGTAAGAACACAATTGAATCCTGTTTCCAACGAAAAACAAAAAACACAGTTCCCTGAGAAATTCTTAATTGGAAGAGAAAAACTGATCGAACATTTCAATACAAAAGTTGGTATTAAAAGATCCAATAAAGGAAGCGGAAGTATTCAAATTACTTTTGACTCGGATAATGATTTTGACCGTATTATTGAAATCATCGCTTCAAATAAGTAATTTTGCACCTTATAAAAATCTCATTACAAACTTAGCAGATGATTCCTGTGTTATTAAACAGACTCAAAATTATTATCCTAACAGTATTCTTTGTTATTGCATTTTTAACACAAGGATGGTCGCAATCGGATAGTTTTAAGCCGCCTAAAACAA
This sequence comes from Bacteroidota bacterium, assembly GCA_003353955.1. Lineage (GTDB taxonomy): Bacteria > Bacteroidota > Bacteroidia > Bacteroidales. The sequence goes on from PIVJ01000006.1 coordinate 60,029, forward strand.
AAGAGCCACATTCGGCTCATAAAGCCACCATTTACTCACTTATATTACCAGGTTTAGGACAGGCATACAACAAAAAATATTGGAAAATACCCGTAATCTATGCAGGATTTGGTATTCTTGGCTACCTAATCTCAACAAATTCAGAGGAATATAAAGCCTACAAAACTGCCTACGAATTTGTTCCGGTAGATGAAAATGATATATCTCCAAACGAATATTATGACATTTATAGTAAAGAGCAGCTAAAACAAGGCCGTGATTATTATCGAAGAAATATGGAGCTCAGCTATATTTTTACAGGATTTTTGTACATCATGAATTTAGTCGATGCCAGTGTTGATGCTCATCTGCTTGACTTTGATGTTTCCCCAGAATTATCGTTGAGAGTTGAGCCATATATAATTAATCAGCCCATCTATAATCAAAACATTCCAGGGCTAAGGGTCAGGGTTGGAATACCTGGTATATTTGGGTTTAACTAATAAAGTTAGATGCTCAATCTTACAAAGGAAGATAAAGTATTATTATTAAGAATGGCTCGTGAAGCACTGAGAAATAAGATTGAAGGCGGCGCAAGTATTTCTATTAATTCTTTACATCCTTCTGATAATCTTTTTTATAAAACAGGTTTGTTTGTTACATTAACAATAAAAGCTAAATTGAGGGGTTGTATTGGACACGTTGATTCTAATGAGTATATTTATACTTCCGTTAAACATATTGCTGAGTCCGCCGCATTTCGTGACCCCAGGTTTCCTCCACTTAAGTCTAAGGAGTTAAAAGATACTATTATTGAGATTTCAGTTTTAACACCCAAAATAAAGATTGAAAATATTGAGGAAATTGATATACACAAGCACGGTATTTATATAAAGAACGGACATCAGACCGGAACATTTTTACCACAAGTAGCTCTTGAAACCGGATGGAATATTGAAGAGTTACTTGGTAGGTGTGCAAGAGATAAAGTCGGAATTGGATGGTTTGACTGGAAAGACTCAGAACTGTTTATTTATGAGGTTATTAAATTTGATGAAGAACAATTAGGGCTCACCTAATTTACCTTATATCTTTTAGGAAAAATCCTAATAAAGTATGGATAAAACCCTTTGGGTTTTCACGATGAATCGTATGCTCGGTTTCTTCAAAACAAATAAAGCATTGTGCTTTTTTTTAGCACAATTCCCCAACCCTTTTCCCAACTCCCATCTTTACACCATTTCTGAAAATGATGATAAACACTTTGCCAATAGCATCTTACACTGAAAAATTGTTTCATGGGCAACCGCCTCCATTAACAGCCTGTTTTTAGCCGATAAAGTATCACTTCTAGCACTTGATAAACCTTAACTTTTGTGTTGTTCAATGAATTTCCAAATTTCAAATGTGAACAAATCTCTTTTTGTAACTAATCAGTGTCCCTTGATTCTTCGAAAATAAGCCATTATTAACAATTTATTCTGGTTGTTAACATAATTTTGATAATCATTTCTGGGTTGATAAAAAATCGGAAGATATTAAC
>PIVJ01000558.1 GCA_003353955.1 Bacteroidota bacterium
CACCGAGAGAATGGTGATAATGGGCTTTTCTGCATAGCATGCAAAACACTTGATCCGTCCTTGTCGGTTCGACCCGGCCGGAGCAGAGGGGATTCTTACAGTGTTGGCCGTCGCCCAGCTGTCGGCTTCGCGCAGAGGAAGGCTGGGCGTTCAGCAGAGCTAAGACGGCAGTCAGGAGAAGTCTGACTTCCGCCCGGCTCTCGCCGAACGCGTGCGTCGTTGCCGTAACATCTGCGTGGCCATCAATAGGCCCTCATAGAATAAAACCTTACCAACAAAGCAAAAATCGATTCAACAAACCTAAGATCATATTTATTCTAGACAACCTTACCTTGACTTTGTACCCGCAGAATCTCGCTGTTGGCCACGAATCTCTCGTCGAAAGGCAAAGCTCAACGATTTTTTCGTCGATTCCAACGATTCAAAGGCTCATCGTCATCCCCTTATTTCTTTCCGTATACTTGATCCAACCGAACTTAACAATGTACGTGATCTTCGTCGCCTTTGGAGCAGCTTCCATGCTTCCTCACGTCGAAACGCCATTGTCGAGAGCTGGCTCCTTTCATTTTGAAAACTCACGAACTAGGAAAATTTTAAGCCTCATGTGGTTAATTACTAGGTCTCGTACCAGCTGGTATCTTTACTTACGACACTTCTTTTACCTCAATCTATGATTAGCCCATTTGAATTTAATCCCGAGCTGCGGACGGTGGGTGGGTGGGACCATGAAAACATCATGTAAGCTATATACCAACTTACCGTAAATTGCACAGTTTTGCGGGCTACCTAGCCGTAAACTGAAACGCGTGGCTCCGCCCTGCTCCACTCCCTAGCGGTCCTTCCACCAACGGGGGGAGCCAATAAATATGATCTTAGGTTTGTTGAGCCGATTTTTGCTGCGTTTGTAAGGTTTTATTTTATGAGGGCCTATTGATGGCCACGCAGATGTTACGGCAACGACGC
>PIVJ01000559.1 GCA_003353955.1 Bacteroidota bacterium
GGCCCCCATCTGAAGGCTCATGCCCTTCATGTGCCTAAAGAAGCAGAAGAGTGAGGGGTAGTACGCAATTTTCTGGTGCAGGTTAGCTTCTACTCACCATCTAACCAGGCTAGTAGTACTAACCTAATGTTGGGATATGAGCATCGCATTTCAACTGGAGGCACAGCCGATGCATCACTTGCGCCAGAGCTTAAGGGACTCCTTCAGGTGCCCAATTGGGGCACACCATTGCACTGCCATTAACTTTATCCCTGCCAATGCAACAAGATCCTACAACCAAATGAGTAATCTATTGTTTTTTACAGGGGAAGTGGCAAAGACCTTATGACTTCATTCTTGCCGACATAGTACAACAAAACCCTGCAGTATTCGGCACATGATGGCATTTTACACCTATATTTGTGTAAGGACACTGTTGCTCCTGGTTGGATATTGACCAGGCTGGTTTAATATACCGCAATGAGATATTGCGATATATTAATTAAAGTATCGCAACTTTGAGCCCTTAACATATGTAATATATCGCATATATACAAGCGCCCCCAAACGCTTTGAAAACACTGGTTACTACTCTTAAATAGGAAGATGTAGCATCACACATCAGCTACTACAGACTTTCGGGGAATAATTCGTTCCGGGAAGCCCATCCGTGAAAACATAACAAGAAGTGACTTCTTATTGTCTACGAGACGAATGAATGGTCATGAATTAATAATTATAAATAGCAAACAACATATTATTAATAACACCTCAGTGGTGTACATACAGACAAGAGGGTGGCAGTTTTCCTTCTCTACTCAAGCACATGGTTCAACAAGATCTCTAGATCCTTCTTCTGCCGGGCAAACAACACTCCTTCAAGCGTGATATCAGACATCGCCGAGTTGAAGTCATCCTTTCTGTAATTGATAAACGAGAAGTCGGCTTCCACTCGGCTCGTGGTGGGCATTACCGAAGATAAAC
>PIVJ01000560.1 GCA_003353955.1 Bacteroidota bacterium
TGCCTCAGCCTCATGATAGGCCCGGATGCCACTCTCGCATTTGACCTTGAAGGTCATTTTCAAGGTCATAAAGGTCACCAGGGGTCAAATAAGGTAAAAACACAATTTGAATCAACTTTGAAGCATATTATCATAGCTTTCATCTCCTTTAAATTTCAAGTCGATATCTTGTATATTAAGGTCACAGCGTGGTTGCAAAGATTGATACTAATTGAAAAATGCATTACGCACTTTTACGAAAACCCCGATTTTCTCGAAAGTTTGTGTTTTTGAAGAACGTGATTTTTGGAAGTTTTTTTTTGATACAGTTTTCGGTATTTTCTCCCACAAAAACCAATACTGGATGAAGGAATATATCCGTGGCAACCTGCCTCGCCTATTTTTGTAGGTTTAAAGTGACCTTGGGGGTCATTAACAAGGTCAATTAGAGGTCACCGATAGGTCACCAACACGCGTATTTTTACCTTCGACAAGAAATGTTCCAATTAATAGTCTGGCAGAAATGAGGAATGACCCAGAATTCTCCGATATAATTTTTTTCTCTGCTGATAATTCATCATTGGGGTCTACTTAATGATATCTGAGGTGGTGTGGACCTCTCACCTTAAGGTAATTTTGATATTCAAGATGGCGTCCAAGATGGCTGCCGCGGAGCTCGAAAATATTAAAGTGAGTATAATTTCTATGTTATTTGACATAAAGATGAGCTGTTGGTGACTTTCTATCTATGAAAGCACCCAAAGGGGTGTCTAATGACTGATTTAGATGGTACAAGAAAAATAATTAGGCCTCACTATTGTTTGCTTGCTAATTAAGCTAATTAGGTGCCGCCATTATTGAAAGATCTTATTTCCTCCATAACTTTGCAAATACACATCCAATCTCAACAAACAAGGTGTCTATACCCATGTTTTAAGGGTCAAGGTAGAATATAGGACTGGTTTTATTGTGATTGAATGCAT
>PIVJ01000151.1 GCA_003353955.1 Bacteroidota bacterium
TTTGTATTTTTACTCATGGGGGTATTATTGTTTTATACACCTCAAAGATATTGTATATCAATGAGATAACAAAGTAAATGCCCCCGTTTTTTCTATTTTTTATGAATTATTCAGGTTAGATCATTTATCCGGATCTACAGTAATAATTATTACTATAAAAATCTTTAGCGTATGGCAGATACCAAGATGAAGGTTATGACGGGTTAGCTCCAAAGAACAGAGCCATGAACAGTTAATGGAACAGGACTCCTGATAACCACCGACAGAAAGTGGTTGAAGTAGCTTTGGATTTCCCTGAACTATCCCCGCGAGAGTTATCCTTTCATATTGCAGATTATATTAACCTAACTGTTTTGCAGCCTTTCTAATCGTCACGCTTTCAATCGTAAGTTCTAAATATTCATGGAACTTTTCAACCTTCTTTATTCCTGAGATTGCTGTACCTGTAAAGTCATTAAACGTTTTCTTGCATTCCTTGCATTTGTAACGTTTACGCCCTTTGTATGTGCCATGACCAAAGATATCTGAACTGTGACAATGAGGACACAATACCTTTTGATCTTCTATTAAGCTCTGTCTTTACCCTATCCAATTGAGGAATTAAACCAATATCTTTCTTAAGCAATTTATATAATTGCTTCTTTTCGGATAGGTCTAGGCTGGTGAGTATTTCTTGGATTTGCATGTGAAAGTATGCAATTGACAAAGATAAAAAAAATCTACATTATTCTAAAACATAACCTGTAAAAATGAGTATTCAAATCAATATTCCAAACCGAATTATCGTCTTACTTTCGGTTACATCAAATGATCGATTGATAGAAAGATGATAATAGCCAAGAAAAAATAATTAATCCGCATAAAATAATAAAATGGATTAAAAATAGGATCCTTATTTAAAAGTAATCTGGAAAAGATAGCAATTAACCAGATACAGGTCAGAACCATTCCGATACTTGCAAGAATTGAACTTGTGATCCCAAAAAATGGAATCATTAAAGCAGCAATTGCAGTGGCGAATGTCCATACAAAGGTTGTGTTCTTTAATTGCTGTGGAGCATAAACACTGGTAATTGACGGATAACCTGCTTTTTTATATTCTTCTCCATATTTTAACATTAACAGCCAAAAATGGGGTACTTGCCAAATAAAGAAAAAGAAGGCCAGAATCATCGCACTTGGATCAGTGATACTCCCACCGCCTGCTACCCAACCAACCAATGGAGGGAGCGAACCAATTACAGAGCCCGGTATAACCGCAAAAGCAGTTTTTCGTTTTAAGGGTGTATAAATGGCATTATACCAAAGCATGGCTAACAGACCAAGTTGTAAGCCTAAAAAACCCGATCCAATATAAATTAAGTAAGAACCAACGATGGTTAAAACAAAGGAGAATGTTAATGCATGATTTGGACTTATGCGGCCTGATGGAATGGGGCGATTCTTGGTACGTTCCATTTTCCCGTCAGCCCAGCGCTCCTGATAATGGTTTAATGCTGAAGAACCACATGCTAGAATGAAAATTCCCAATGTTGGGATGAGGAGCCCTGTATCGAATCTCCCGTTTGCTAAAACGTAGCCGGTGATAGTAGTTAAGGCAACAGCAAATGTTATTTTTACTTTACTTAACTCAAGATATGTTTTTAGCAGGCTCATTAATTTAATTTTTTTAGGTATTCTATAATCTGTGCGAGGTCTTCATCGCTAATGTTTGATGCGTATGAAATCATCAAGCCGGCATTAAAACCTTCCGTTATATCAGCGTTCGGATCGTTCAATGATTTTCTCAAATAATCTCGATTTACGGTTATCTCCCGAGCTTGTCCGTTGGTTAATACGATTTCATTCCTACCCCAAAGCCCTTTAAAGGTTGGGCCAATAATTGCCGATCCATCCGTTGAATGACAACTTAAACAGGCATTTTGCTTGAGAATTGTAAGCCCGGGATGATCTGTTGAAACATCGAGTTCATACGCATACCAATCATTATATTTATCTTCATCATAGACTTCTAATTTTGACATCATATAAGAATGTCTTTCTCCACAGTATTCGGCACAAAGGATATCATAACTTCCTGCTTTTTCTGGGATGAACCACATAAAATTTTCTTTACCCGGTACCACGTCTTCTTTAATACGAAAAGCGGGAATATATAAACTGTGTAGTACATCATTGGAAATTAGATGTAATTTAACAGGCTTATTTAACGGAACGATAAGATTTTCTGATCTTTTTCCATTGCTGTATTCAAATGTCCAAGCCCACATTTGCCCATATGCCTTTACAACCATAGCATCATCGGGAGGATTACGCATGGGCTTAAATCCAGCCCATCCATAATAAAACATTACTATTACTAATATTGTCGGAATAACAGTCCAAAGAATTTCTAAGGTGTTATTATGTGGAATATTAGTGGCAACAGGGTTTCTTTTTTTGTTGTAACGAAAAACGAAATAAATCATCACAGCAGTGATTCCAACTAGGAAGAAGACTGAAATGCCAAGTACAACGGCTAATGAGGTATCAACACCTTTTACAAAATTCGATGCTTCAGAAAACATATTTTATTTTTTATCTCGTTATATAATCAATTATTGTCAGTATCATAAAACTCGTAAACAAGGTCATTGTCACCCCAAGCATGATGCGGTATATTTTTTTGTCGAATTTTAAATGCATATACCAATAGGCCACCAGGATGGCTTTCGTACTTGCAATTAATAGTGCAGTCACTACAGTTAGTGTTATCAGATTCGCATTTACAACAGAAACAGTAACGGTTAAAATGGTTAACAAAATTAAGCCAACCCAAGTACCGAAGTTTTCGCTGTAACTAACAACATGATGCTTATTTTCTTTGTCTTTCATAATTAGTTAATTAAGTAAAATAGTGGAAATAAATAAATCCAGATTAAATCGACCAGATGCCAATAGAGGCCACTGTTTTCAAGTATTGTGAATTTCTCATCCGTTACTTCATTATCTTTAATTCTTTTCATTACAAACCCAATAAATATTCCGCCTACGATAATGTGAACAGCATGTAATCCGGTCATGAAATAATAGAGAAAGAAAAAAAGTTTTTCACCTGGTGGTAAATGTAAATAGTGTTCCATGCCCGGAAAAAGTCCGTGGTCAATTTTTGCTCCCCATTCAAAGTACTTATTCACTAAAAATGCAAGCGCAAAGAAGAGGGTTAACCACAATAGACCCAAGGCTAATTTTTTATTATTTTTCTGAATGGCGGTAATTGACATGGCAACTGTCATACTTGAGGTGATTAGGATAATGGTATTGATGGTTCCGATTGTTACATCCAATTCATAAGAAGCATGCAGAAAGGCTTCACCATTCAGATTGCGATACACAAAATATACAATAAACAATCCTCCAAAAAGCAGTATTTCTGTAAACAAAAATAACCACATCCCTAATTTGAAGGCTTCCGAATCATAATTATGTCCCGAATTTGGAAGTACTAAATGTTTCATAGTTTATGATTTATTAATAATTATATGGCCCGCCTTCATTTAATTCAGGCAATTTGTCAAAGTTTTCTAACGGTGGTGGAGATTTTGTTTGCCACTCCAGGCTTATAGATCCCCAGGGATTTCGTCCGGCTTTTTTGCCTCTAAAATACCCCCGAATTAAATTTGTCACCATTATTATTAATCCAATTGCTAAAATCCAGGAGCCAATAGTTGAAAGAACATTAAGACTTGTAAATTGAGGCAAATAATCATAATATCGTCGGGGCATACCTAGCAGACCTAAAATCAGCATTGGGAAATACAATAAATTAAAACCGGCAAAAAGTAAGGCAAATGCAAAATTTGCCCATTTGATATTATACATTTTTCCCCATATTTTTGGGAACCAATAATGCAACGCCCCAAACATTGCAAAACCTGTACCGCCAAACATCACATAATGAAAA
>PIVJ01000561.1 GCA_003353955.1 Bacteroidota bacterium
AAAAATCTGTTGCAGTATGTTTCAAAATGCTGATGCATAAAGACAGATCTTTTGACGTAGAATATTTTGAAAAAAAAGTTCATCAAGATATTCCATTCAGAAGTGCTCAAATTATTCATGCGAATAATTAATGAGCTTGACCTAGTTTCTTGCTAATTAGGTCAACATAAGGAACTCTTCAATGAATTTTCCATTGTCAATATCTCGGAAAGTAATAAAGGTATCTTGACCAAGTTTGTTTTAAAATAATCAGGTGGTAAAAATGCTTCTTCTGGCAATACCTTCTAAATTATGTATGCAAGAGCAAGCTCTCAATTTTGGAATATGTGGTTTCAATTCATGTTTATGCAAATGAGATTCAGCTGACCAATCAACACCGTTCTCTCAAAAAATTATTTTATTGGACCTTTCCCCTATAAACTACATTGAAACAAAGGTTAACATTACTTCTGAGAGGCAACAATTAACTTCTGATTCCAGGGTGTCACTTTTTAGGTCATTTTTGGCCCTCATTTGCATAAATTATGCAAATTAGGTGACGTCACAAGAAGTAATTTGCAACATTTTAAAAATCTATTTTAGGTCATAGTTGTATATGTCAGATATTAGCATGATCACTGAAACACTTTTGGAACTGTAAAAGAAAATTCATTTTTAGATTCAATTTTGAGCTGTTTCGTCCCACAGTGATATATTGAGACATTGCAAGCAATCTGACCACCAAACCCCCATCTAGCGAATCATACAATGAAAATCAGTCTGATTATCATTTGGGTAAGGACCGTTCTACTCTCTGGCAATAATCACATCTCAAGCCAGACTGCATGTTTTAATAATGGCAATCAACCTGTGATATTCTCATAAGAATACATACCTATTCAGTGTTGTTGCATTATGTGTATATCTACACACTACATCCCCAATGTGCAGCATTTGACAGTACAATATATAGCAATTCCTA
>PIVJ01000152.1 GCA_003353955.1 Bacteroidota bacterium
TAGGATCTTTAGTCTCACCTGTTGAAGTTAGTTCTGGGGTAATATGATTAGGGGCATTCAATAGCTTTATATATTTACCAATATATCCATGGATGAAAATAGATGACAGTGACATAATCGTTGGTATGTTGGTGAAGTGGTAGCCAAAAATGTCAAATATATTGGCCCTTTATTAGTTAAAGCATTGAAAATAGAAAGTAGGTCACAATGACCATAATTTTAATACATAAGTTATGGTTAAGTCACATTGACCTAATTTTGATTGTGGAAGTAATGGTCATGTATATATATCTTAAAGGGCCATTCCACGGGATTTGGTCATTTTTGAAATTTAGCTCCCTTTCGTTTATTATACACCTGTATCTAATAAAACTTTTTAATGTGGTCCCAAGTGAAAGGTGAAAAAATCAAAATAAAGCCAGCCCAAAGATGTTTTGACCAGAAAATATGATTTTTGGGTGATTTTGATGAAATTGAACATCAGCGTTCAAAAGCCTGTTGCAGGATCCAGATGAATCACTCAGCTATTAAATATGTATGTTTAGTACAAATGGTCAAAAAGTGTCAAATACACAATTATGGCATAGTAACGGAAAGATCCAAAATTAAGTTTGGACTAGAGGTACCTGAAAGGTACAATATCCACCTCAAAAAGTACCATGATGATGGGAAATTGTTCATCTCTGTGACCTTGAGTTTTGACCTACATTCTAAGCTGAGTGATATGATTTGAAGATCTGTTACACTTCATTGGCATTCGTCAACTTTACAGGTATTTTAAAAAGGTGTAAAAGGCGCAAAGTGTGAATTTGTTATCTGACCTCCGTGAACTTGATCTTTGACCCCATGTCAAAACCCGGGTAATATAATTTGTAGAATGTAGCACTGGATGCTCATACCCATTTCCATTGAAATCCATGGACTTGAAAGGGGTCAAAAGGCACAAAGTGTGATTTTCGTTATTTGACCTCTGTGACCTTGACCTTTGACCTGAAGTCAAAACCTGGGTAATATAATTTGTAGAATGTAGCACTGGATGCTCACACCCATTTTCATTGAAATCCATGGACTGGAAAGGGGTCAACAGGCCCAAAGTCTGATTTTCGTTATTTGACCTCTGCGACCTTGACCTTTGACCTCAAGTCAAAGCTTGTGTAATATAATTTGTAGAATGTAGCACTAGATGCTCATACCCATTTTCATTGAAATTCATGGACTTGAAAGGGGTCAAAAGGCCCAAAGTGTGATTTTCGTTATTTGACCTCTGTGACCTTGACCTTTGACCTCAAGTCAAAACGTGTGCAGTGTAATTTGTGGAATGTTGCACTGGATGCTCATACTCATTTTCGTTGAAATTCATGCACTTAGAAGATGTCGAAAGGGCCAAAGAGTGATTTTCACTATTTGACCTCTGTGACCATGACCTTTGACCTCAAGTCAAAACTTGTGTAAAATAAATTGTAGAGTGCTGCACTGGATGCTCATACCCATTTTCATTGAAATCCATGCTCTTAAAAGGGGTCAAAAGGGCGAAAGTGTAATTTTCGTTATTTGACCTCTGTGACCTTGACCTTTGACCTTTGAAGGTTTCCTTGGAACTTGATCTGTGGGACTTGCCCATGAAGGTTCTCACCCAGTTTGGTGAAGATCGGTTAAGAGGATAGTGGAAAAACTTTGTCTCATTTGTTACAATGGTCATCAATGGTCATAATAGAATTTGACCTCTGGGACCTTGACCTTTGACCTCAAGTTAAAAACCTGTGTAATATATTTTGATGAGTGTGGCACTGGATGGTCATACCCAGTTTCGTTGAAATCGATGGACTTTAGAGGGGTCAAAAGGCCCAAAGTTCAATTTTCCTGATTTGACCTCTGTGACATTGACCTTTGACATTTCAATTTCATCTTCGAACTTGATCTGTGGGACCTGCCCAGGAAGGTTCCCACCCAGTTTGGTTAAAATCCGGTAAGGGAAAAGTGGAAAAACGTTGTCTCGATCATTTAATAGTGTGACGGTCGGACGACGGACGACAGAGGTGATGACTATATATGTCCCCCCTTCGGGTAAAGCCTTAAGGGGTGGACATAAAAAGCCCAATTCAGATGCATAATGCATGTGACATACTAAGAGGTATGTAGCATCTTTTTTGGCCAATTTGCAGCAATAAAACATTGATAATTGAGTAAAGCAGCTAATGCAGAATATTAATAAAATGCATTTCGAGTCTCATCCTCAAAGCTTGACTGAGATAAAAGATTTGCAATTGCTACAAATATTTTCATTCGTGTGAATGTAACACATGTGACTGTAATCAATTGATCAGTAATTACAGAAAAGTGAGAAAGGGCATATATACACACATATGCACATATATATATATATGTCTTTTTTATAGTAATAGAAATAGTATGTACCTAGGAAATACAGCTCAGGGCTAATCAGTTTGTTGTGAATATTGTAAATAAGAAATTTATTTATTTATTTTTTGAAAAATGAGTGTGAAATGTAACGCATGTGACATGGAATGGTCCTATACCCCAGAGCCCGGGGGAGCACATTGTCCTGAGAATGACAGGGATGCACGGCTGGTGCTCCGAAACCTTGACCCTAAATTATAGTTGGTCACCAAAACCAAACCGATAAATATAATATAATAATATAATGGTGAAAAAGTATACCCATAAATATAGTAGCATCAAAAACACTACCCATATAAATATATTAAATTATTGGAAATCACACCCCATAAATATAGTTACATGGAAAAAGCACCATATATTTCAAATTTTTACACCTATCAATAATTTCTTGAAAAAAGGGCCTTAAAAAGTGAAAATTTTCCAAAAGGAACCCCATAAATATAGTGCTTCTGATTTATAGACCCATAAATATAGTGCACTCGATTACAGCACCCATAAATAAAGTCAATCTGTCATTTGCGGACCCTAAAATATAGTAAAAACGTGAATTTCCATAACCATAAATATAGTAAAAGTGCAAATTTCCATACCCATAAGTATAGTAAAATTGCGAATTTCGATACCTTAAAGCGGTTGGCGCATCCCTGTCAGTCGAATGAACACAGTGCCCCCCTGGGCCCTATACGAGTCCTGCAAAGTTTAAATACGTCTATAAACAAAACAATGTGCCACCATTTACTGACTAAAGCATTGAAAATAAGGGTTTGAATTGACATGATTAATAGAGAAATGAGTTGGAAAAAGTCAATTTGACCTATATCTCAGAGAAAGTAGGTCAAAGTAACCTATTTTTGGTATGCAAGTAAAGGTTTAATACTGCTATGTATTAATTTGGTCATAATAATGTTTAAATATACCAGAGTGTCAAATTTATCAGAAAAATGGCTATGTCACAGTGTTGCCCGATCGATGGGAACTTATGGGCATGTCGCAGTGTCAAAATAGACCATGGGAAAGTCCTGCTGCTCTTAACCTAGTATCCATGGCCATACATAGAAAATAACTCTTAATAATGTCTTATTTCTTTTACAACTGGTGAATATACACAGCAGTGCAGAAATGGTATCTTTCCATGGATGAGATGGACTGAAGTTGAAAAATAGGAAACAGGGCTGACTGATAACCTTTTAGGCTGAAAATGTCTGGGAATACGAAAAAGATTACGCTTATTTACCATGGAGACAAAAATCACAAAATCATATCTAAACTGCTTATTTTTCAAGGTTCCAAAGTTCTGTAGAAAGTTTGAACAAAGTTCTATTTGATAAAGAGAAAACAGTTTTGTGGTTGCTATGGCAACATAAGAGGAAAAATGCGGAGAAATGTGATCCTAGCCCTTCTCCTCGACTCAGGTGTAAGCGTGTAGATTTGTGTTGTTTCTGACATACAAACATGTGCATTAGTATGGGCATAGAACCACTTTAGACTTCAACAGCAAGTAAAAGCC
>PIVJ01000046.1 GCA_003353955.1 Bacteroidota bacterium
CTCATTCAGCTTCTTTACTCCCACCATAACTCCACTCTGTGGGCTTCGCAGCAGACAGGTAAGCATTTAACCTTAACGCTCAATACCATCCCGTGAAAGAAAAGCACCTTAAGGCGGTTAGACTGATATGCCTGAACATCCCAGCCGAGAGACCATTCCGATAATTAATCTAAATCCTCTCATCTCATTTACAGTTATGTCGACCATTATTATTAATTTGTATCCCTGTTCGACGCAGGACACACAACAGCAGGTAACATTTTGTATAAGTAATGGAAGAGAAAGTGCTAAATATCAAGGTTGGTATCCCATTCAAACTTTATCACGGTTTGAAAGGAAACTACCACGCAAACTGCCACTACTCATACAATTTACCGTTAGCTGCAAGTTTGAAAAGAAAAATAAACTCCTGAAATGAATTTAAAGTTTCTTTATTCATTATGATTCCATTAAACATTTTCATTTTGAACAGATATCCTAATTCCAAAAGATGATTCGCTTTACCTATTGCCGTAAATAGATATATATTTATCGTATATCAATAAATATTATTTGTGTTTTAATATTTAAGGACTATCTTTACACAGTAAATAATATTGAATGAATATGAAAATAAAAAAAAACCGTGTATTTCAAGTAGCTTTTTACTTTATTAAATTACTATTCTTTTCCCATTTGCTCTATGTCCTAATAAACCTGTTTTTAAACTATTCTGTTCCTTTCGATAACAAATCAAATGTCACTATTCGTGGGCATATTTCGCTTATTGAAAAGAATTGGAAACCAACGGATGTAAAAACCTTAAATGAAAAAAGCGAATCAACTTTTTTGTTATGCAAATCAGGATTTGTAAGATTTGATTTTAAGAACTGGAAGGATGCTCTTGACAAAAATTCCATACTGTACATTCTATTTTATAATTTATGGCTTATTATGGGGCTATATATTTCATTTCAGCTACATACAGTATTCAGAGCTTTATATAGGAAAAGGACTTTTGAGATGAAAAATACATTTAAGTTAAGGTTGGTTGCATCTATAATTATTTTAATGCCAGTAATTAAAAATCTTGCTCAGAAATTTTTCACATCATTTGCCCAATCAAATTTTGCATTCGAGGGACATGCAATCCAACTATCTTGCAATTACAGCTTTTATCAATTTCCATATCTCCCATACCTTGTTGTTGGAATATTGATTTTTGCAATAATAGAAATTTATAAAGAAGGAATGCGTTTACAAACAGAAACTGATTTAACCATTTAAATAATGAAAATAATTGTAAACCTTGACGTAATGATGGCTAAACGGAAAATTTCGTTAAACGAACTTTCTGAAAAAGTAAATATAACACCAGCGAATTTATCGATTTTAAAAACAGGAAAAGCGAAAGCAATCCGTTTTAGCACACTTGAAGCCTTGTGTAGTATACTTAAATGTCAGCCCGGAGATTTGCTGGAATTCCAAGAAAATTGAATACTACAAAAACAAGATATAACTTTCTTAAATTGAACTAATTAGGAAAAAACAGAACAATGAAAATAATAGTACTCGCTATTTTAACATGTTTAACCATAAGTTGCCAATCTCAATCAGACAAAAAATTCAACTTGGGATTTGAAAAACAGACCAATTCCAATGCACTCTCAGATGGTTGGCTCAAATGGGGGAACTATGTGTTGAGCATAGATTCTATAAGCAATTCAGGAGGAAAATCAGGAAAAATTACTTCTACAGACAATGGTACTTCTGGAAGTATTGTATATAAAATTCCTGCGAATTATGAGGGAAATTCAATTGAACTTAAAGGTTACATGAGAATTAGAAATGTTGAAAATGGTTTTGCGGGATTATTGCTTAGAGTTGACGGGAATGGTAAACCTTTGGTTTTTGACAATATGCAAAAACAAAATATTTCAGGAACAAAAGATTGGCAAGAATACTCTATAATACTTAAATATCCCGATGAAGCCGAAAGCATTTTTATTGCAGGTATTTTGACAGGAAAAGGAGAAGCTTGGTTTGATGGTTTCGAACTAACTATTGATGGAAAGGATATTCAATCATTAGAAGAAACGGAAAAACCAGTTTATAATGCAAATCTTGATAAAGAGTTTGATAACGGTTCAAAAATTGAAATATCAGAATTAACACCTGAATTGACCAAGGATATTGAACTATTGGGCAGAGTTTGGGGGTTTCTAAAATACTATCATCCAGAAATTGCTAAAGGCAATTACAATTGGGACTATGAATTATTTCGGATTTTTCCAAGTTTCATAAATGACACAAAAAGAGAAGACTTGATAATCAAATGGATTGATAATTTAGGAGAAATTGATGAATGCAAGACTTGCAATCCCACTTCAGAGAATGCTATACTTAAACCGGATTTTAACTGGATTACCAACAGTATCGATTCTAAATTGCTAAGAGCTAAACTACAATACATTTATAAAAACAGAAATCAAGGGAAACATTTCTATATCAAAATGGCATCCAATATTGGAAATCCTGAATTCAAAAATGAGAAAGCTTATTCGAATATGCCTTATCCTGACACAGGCTATAGAATATTAGCTTTATTCAGATACTGGAATATGATTAACTACTTCTTCCCAAATAAAGATTTGACAGATAAAGACTGGAATACTACCTTAAAGGAATATATACCAGAATTTATAAATGCAAATAATGAGTTAGAATATGAACAGGCAGCCTTAAAAATAATTGGCGATATTAAAGATACACATGCAAATTTGAGGGGAGGAAATAATAAAATTGAAGAATGGAAAGGTAATAATTTTGCCCCGGTTCATTTGAGGTTTATTGAAAGTAAGCTTGTTGTAACTGATTATTATAATCCGGAATTAAATATTGAAACAGGGTTGGAGATAGGAGATATAATTATCAAAATTGATGGTGAAAAAATAGAAAATATCATTTCAGATTTATCGAAATATTATCCAGCATCAAATGAAGCTGGGCGCTTAAGAGATATTTCGGCAGATATGTTGCGTTCGCAAAAAAACGAAGTAGAAATTGAATATTCACAAAATGGGATACTTAAAACAAAGAAGATAAAACTATATCCCAGAAGTGAATTAAATATCTATCGATGGTACAGAAAAAATAATGAAAAATGTTATCGGTTATTGGACAACAATATTGGATACATAACACTTATGTCAATAAAAGATAAAGATATTCATAATATTAAAAAAGAGTTTAAAAGTACCAAAGGTATTATAATTGACATCCGTAACTATCCGTCAACTTTTGTTCCTTTCAAACTGGGTTCATTTTTCATCTCATCTTCAACTCCATTTGTAAAATTCAGTAATGGAAACATGAATAATCCAGGCGAGTTTACGTTTACAAAAGAACTAGAAATCCCAAAGACAAAGGAATCATATAGTGGACAGTTAATTGTATTGGTTAATGAATTATCTCAAAGTCAGGCAGAATATACTGCAATGGCTTTCAGAGCAGGAGATAATACAACTATAGTTGGAAGTACAACAGCGGGAGCAGATGGCAATGTTTC
The DNA here is from genome assembly GCA_003353955.1 of Bacteroidota bacterium. Classification (GTDB taxonomy): domain Bacteria; phylum Bacteroidota; class Bacteroidia; order Bacteroidales. The sequence goes on from PIVJ01000046.1 coordinate 3,548, forward strand.
GGCAATTATATTGCCCGGAGGATTAAGAACAATGATTTCTGGAATTGGTGTATATTATCCTAATGGAGAAGAAACACAAAGAATTGGAATTGTACCTGACATTGAAGTTAGACCAACAATAGATGGGATTAAAAATGGTAAAGATGGATTAATTGAAAAAGCGATTGAAATAATATTAAACGAATAAAAACCAGCAGGTAACAAAGTGTCATATGTAATGCGGGTTTCAGCGGTTATTTGTACCGCAGCTCGTTGTTGCAACACCGCCAATTCGTCTTTGACGATTGACGGAAAATTTGAAACTATAAATAAACGAATTGGCTACTTGCGAGCTTGAAAGTTTTGTACTTTTAATCCCGCACTCCACATACACAAACCGTTATGCCCAATTATAAAACCAAGAATGAATGAGACAATATTTTTACATATTCATTAGTATTATAGCATTGTTTGTTTTGAGTTTACTTATAACAAACTACAGTTTGCCTAATAATGAGATGGAGAAAATTAATGAACTAAAAAAGTACATCAAAACAATTGAAAGTATTTCACCAAAAGATACCTCATTTGCAGACTTAGAGTTTCTTAAAGAATCTTTAAAAGATACGGAAATAATTATGCTAGGAGAGCAAACTCATTCTGATGGGGCAACTTTTTTAGCCAAAAGTAGGTTAATCAAATATCTTCATCAAGAGTTAGGATTTAATGTTCTTATATATGAATCTGGACTATATGATACAGAAAATTTATGGAAAAGTTTAAAATCAAATTCACAAGATATTCCCGTTGACTTTTCAAAAGCCCTTTATCCTTTTTGGTGTAAGAATCAGGAAAATGAGGAAATTTTAAATTATATCTTAAAACACATTGACACTGAAAATGAAATGGAAATTGCCGGATTGGATGTCCAGTTTTCAGGAAGAATAAAACATCACGAAAGAGATTCTTTATTTAATCAATATTTAGACTCCAAACCTCAAATAAATGCGGAACAATTTCCCGCTTTTTTTTCAATTAAACATCGATATAGTTACTATGCCAACAAATGGATGGCAAACAAATTTACAACAACGAAAAAAGATTCAATTCTTAATGATATTCACTCAATAAATAATATATATTCTTCTGATAGTCTACTAAATAAGGAAGATTCACTGTATTCTCGATTTTTTAGAAATATAGAAACATTGTATACTTATTCTTGGAACTATGACAGAGGAGAAGATATACGATTCCATATTCGGGATTCTGCAATGGCAGAAAACTTCATATGGCTAAAGGAGAATAAATTTAAAAACAGGAAAGTTATTATTTGGGCTGCAAATCTGCATGTTTCATACGATAATAACAGTTATAGCCCTACTCTCGCAAATTTCACGTCTATGGGCGAGTATATTAACAAGAAATATGGAGAACAATGTTACTCTATTAATTTCACATCATTTTATAACTCAAACAAGCTAAGTGATTCAGAAAAATTGTACAATAACAAATCAGTTGAATACCTATTACATCAGCTCAATACTCCGTACCTATATTTTGATTTTAATAAAATTGATTCAACATCTTTTTTGAAAAATCAATTCGTAATGAATTGTAATCAGAGGTTAAGCCTTAATGCAAAATGGAGCAAAATTACGGATGGTATTTTTTACATTGACAAAATGACTGGCTTGAATAAATTTGAAGAATAAGATGGAAACAATAATCAAAACAACGGATTTAAATTTCTCCTTCGGAAAGCAAAAAGTAATTGATAAACTTTGTTTGGAAGTTCCTAAAAACTCTATTTTTGGATTTTTAGGCCCCAATGGTGCAGGTAAATCCACGACAATAAAACTTTTACTTGGCTTATTACATTCTTCTGAGAGTAATATTCATTTATTTGGCAAGGATTTAAGAAATAATAAGAACGAGATTTTAAACAAGGTTGGTAATCTCATTGAATCTCCAACAATATATAGAAACTTGACTGCCTCAGAAAACCTTTTATATCTTAACAAGATTTACAAAAAAGAGACAACCAGAATTGAAGAAATATTAAAAATTATTGGTTTGTGGGAACATCGCAACAAAAAGGCAAAGCATTTTTCCACAGGAATGAAACAGAGATTAGGAATTGGAATGGCGATTTTTCACAATCCTGAGTTAGTAATACTTGATGAGCCTGTTAATGGTCTCGACCCTGCTGGTGTTTTCGAAATCAGAGAATTATTGCTGAGGTTACAAAATGATGGTAAAACTATTTTTATCTCAAGTCATATTTTAAGCGAAATTGAAAAATTATGTTCATACGTCGGCATAATAAAAAAAGGAGTGATGCTATTTCAAGGTGAAATAAACTCTCTGATTTCGAAAACTATAAAATACATTGAAATACAAACCAATGATAATACACGAGCAATTGAATTATTAAGGAAACAGCAATATTTGGTAAAAATAAAGACCAATGATATACTGGAAATTGAGGTTGATAATAAAAATAGTTTTAATAAACTAATTTCTGTTTTGATTACTAACGAAGTTAAAATATATGATATTGAAAAGAAATCGGCAAACCTCGAAGATATTTTTATAAACCTAACATCAAATTAATAAAAATGGTAAGATTTGTAGATGTATTAAGTGCAGAAATAATAAAAACAAAAAGAACCTGGAATTTTTCATTGGTTCTATTGTTTCCTGTTATCGTAACTACTATTGTTTTTGGATACTACATTAAAAATTTACTGGGAGAAGAAAGTGGTGTCGGAAGTAACTCTTGGATTATGTACAGTAGAGTATTCTTTCAATTCTATTATCTTTTATATCCATTATTAGCTGCGACAATAGCTTTTTCGTTGAGCAATATTGAACACCGTAATAATGGGTTTAAACAAATATTTACTTTTCCAACAAATAAGTTTTCCATTTATTTTAGCAAGGTTTTTATATTGTTATTCTGGATGTTTTGTTCTTTATTACTCGCCTATTCTTTATTGGTACTAAGTGGAAATGGATTAAGCTATTTATTTCCTCAAGCAGGATTTCAGGATTACAATATCAACCATAGTATTATAACTTTCTTCCTGCGGATATTCTTGACACTAATTTCCATTATCTCAATTCATTTCTTTTTAAGCATTTATTGGGACAATTTTATTATATCGGTTGGTTCAGCATGCTTTCTTGTAATTTTCGGGTTGGTAGTGAATAAATGGGAATATAGTTATTTGATTCCATATTGTAATTTGCAAAAAGCATTTATACATTTCTTTCAAAGTGGCACAGAGATTTTTAGTAAAGAAATACTTTGGAGTATAGGTTATTCGATTATTTTCTTTACAGGAGGATATTTGATAATGATTAAGAAAAGTATAAAATAAAAGGGCATAACAATGTGTCATACGTCATTGGGCGTATGGCGGTAAATTGAAACATGAATACAAATATAAGCTATATCAGCGGTTTGAAAGTGAAGTGCTTTGAAATGCCCAACGCCACATATTCGAGACGTTATGTGTAATCATTAAAAAATCAATATTACAGATATCAAAAACTAATTTAGTTACGAACTTATAACAGAGCAAATATATGATCCAGATTCAAAATGTTTCGAAACAATATGTGTTGAGTAAAAAACAACAAAAAGAGTTACGGACTCATGATACTTCGTTTTTTGCTGTAAACAACGTTAGTTTTACATGCACTCCAGGAAGAGTTTTTTCATTATTAGGGCCAAATGGAGCTGGAAAAACTACATTACTGAGAATGATTTCTACTATCCTCAGTCCAACTTCAGGCGACATATTTGTAAGCGAAACAAACATAAAAGATAGCCCAGAATTGGTTAGGAGTAAAATTGGTTTTTTAACCGGAACTACTAATTTATATGATAGGCTTACTTCGGAAGAAATAGTAAAATATTTTGCTGACCTGCATGGAATGGATAAAGAAAAATTCAAAATTCGCAAAGAATTACTTTTTGATCAATTAAATATTCATGAGTTTTCAAAAAAACGAATCGGTCAACTTTCTATAGGTATGAAACAGAAGGTATCTATCGCAAGAAGTATGATACACGACCCTGGTGTTGTTATTTTTGACGAACCTACAGCCGGACTTGATGTTATTACAGCCCATAATATTATTGAACTGATTAAGCAATGTAAGCAAGAAGGAAAGACAATAATATTCTCCACACATATTATGAGTGAAGTTGATTTATTATGTGACGATTTAGCCATTATTAACAGAGGTGATCTTATTTATAATGACACGATGGAAAATTTCAGAACCCATTCTTCACCACAATCTTTAACCGAAGCTTTTATTCAAATTGTAAAAAAAAATAGTACCATCCCTGTTGCCTAATCCAAACTCGAAATAAGATGAAAATTATATATACAGTACTAAAAAAAGAATTAAAAGATACACTCAGAGATAAAAGAACTTTGATTTCAGCCATAGTATTACCTGCTTTGATTATTCCATTGCTAATGTTTGGAGTTACCAGATTGCAAATGAGTTTAATGAACAAAGAAGAGAACAAACAATTAAAAATAGCATTAATAGGGATTCCTGAAATAATAAAAAAACAATTTGAAGATGATAACTTTAATTTATATTACAATTTCAATTTAGAAACGGGGAAGGAAGCGATTTCAAATGATAGTTTAGATGCTGTATTAGAATTTCATCCTGATTTTCTATTGAATATAAATCAAATGAAATCAGGCAATTTAAATCTGTATTATAAATCAACCAATCTATTATTGTATAATAGGATTTCGGGGAAAATAGATATCTTAAGATCTCAAGTGTTGAATGATAGAACAAAACAATTAAAAATTTCAACTGAAGCCTTTACTCCAATAATTATTTCTAAAGTAGATATTGCTTCACCAAAAGAACAAATTGGTAAAATGGTGGGTGGATTTTTACCCTATATTTTTATCATTTTTTGTTTCATGGGGTGTATGTATCCTGCTATTGACTTAATCACAGGAGAAAAGGAAAAGGGAACAATGGAAACGCTTTTAACGGTTCCTGCTTCCCGTTTCAAAATTCTCATAGGTAAAATGGCAGCCATTTCTTTGGTCGGATTATCCGCCGCATTAATGACAATATTTGGTATGGTTATAGGCTTGAAATTTCTTCCGGATATACCTAAGGACTTTTTAGATTCTATAAGTGAAATTTTAAGCATTAAATTTATCATTATGCTTTTTGCAATGCTCCTGCCCTTAAGCGTGTTTTTCTCGGGTTTACTTTCTGCGATTGTCATAAGAACACAGAGTTTTAAAGAGGCCCAGAGCATTGTTACTCCATTAACCTTTGTAATAATTATACCTGCTGCGATTGCTTTAATACCGGGTGTAGAATTAAACTGGCAAACAGTTTGGATTCCAATATTAAACATCGCCCTCGCAACAAAAGAAATTATTGCCGGGACAATTGTAACGGGACAATATATAACAATTGTATCCTCACTAATCTTGTTAGCTCTGGTCGCTGCCTATGTCAGTTTCAAACAGTTCTCTAAAGAAAGTATGGTGCTGAAATAGCTTTTTTTTAGAAAGAACAAATATATTTGACCTTCGGACAACTAATTAAAAGATGTACAGAAATAATAATGGCAACACATAACACGCAATATATAAAATTGGGGTTTATTAGTTTTTTCAGACATTTCGGCACGTTTTTAGGTCGGTTTTTCTTGAAAATTAATCGCTTCGAACTCCCCAACTTTACATATTGCCAACGTTAGGCATTATATTAAGAGAGACAGAATAGGAAAATTATTATGGATAGAATTATAAAATATGTGAGGAACGAACACCTTATTAGGGTTTGGGGGCTGTAATAGCTGCTAGTGAGGATGGAGAGAGTGTGTGAAGCAAAACAAGTGAACGGCATTTTGTGAGCACCTCCTGGAGCGCAAACAAAATGGTAAGTGAACGGTATATGCAAGGGCGACTACCGAAAAACGGCATAAACTCCAGGAGTTTATCTACCCTTGCAGATATGTTTTTGCGGAACAAAACGGAACGACTGACGAACACCGCTTTACCTGCGTAGGCTTGTGCGGTGGGGATTAGTTATACTTGAAATGAAATCTTAAACTTTGTTTTCCTGACCGGAATATGGTTTTGATATGAATCCTTTACTGAATTTAAACATCATAATTACCAAGGCTAAACCGTAAATGATTTGACGCATATTTGCTGCAATATTGCTTGGCATTCCAATAAATCTTAACACTTCCGGTAAAATGATTAATACGGCTGCTGCGATAGCTGCTCCCCATAGATTACGCATACCTCCAATGATTACAATGGATAAGATAAATATGGACTCATCTACAGTAAAGCTTGTAGGATCTATATAACTGATATAATGGGCATATAAAACTCCTGGTATGGCTGCAAACATTGCCCCGATTGTGAAACTTATAACTTTTGCAGTATAGACTTTCTTCCCTAAGCTTTTTGTGAATATCTCATCCTCACTTAACCCAATAAGAATTCTGGCAAAAGGTGATTTTGTGATATTTCTTAGAATAAGAAAAACTACAGTTGTTAATAATAATGCAAGAATAAGGAACGAAATTTTGCTGCTAAACTCAATTCCTAAAATTGATAAGGCAGGAATGCCCGGGATACCTAATGGACCATTGGTTAAATCCATCCAGTTATTCATGATGGAGAAGGCAACCACTTGAATACCGAGTGTTATAATAATAAAATAATCATCCACCGTACGTAAGGCAATAACTGAAACTAAAACAGCAATTAGTCCACTTAAAATCATTGCTAATGGCAACGTTACTAGAAACGGAAATCCGTAATTAACCGATAATATGGCTGAAGTATAAGCTCCAATCCCATAAAATCCAGCATGTGCTAAAGAGATCAAGCCGGAATAGCCTGCTGTTAATGTAAGGCTTTGGGTAAGCATTACATATAGCAATATAATGATTAATATGTGCAGGATGTATTCCATTATATATCTATCTTTTTAAGTTGTCCACCGCTAAAACCAAATGGTTTCATTATAAGAAATAATATTAAAATGATGTATATAATTGCTTCCATCCATTTTGTATCAATGAAATAAGCACCAAGGTGTTGACCGATTGCTAATGTGAATGAACCGACAACTAATCCCCATGTACTACTTACTCCTCCAATGATCATAGCTACAACTCCATATAGTAAGAGACTGAAGCCCATATTAGGTGTGAAATAGGTGTCAAGCGCTACTAAGATCCCAGTGATTGCTGCTAAGGAAGAACCAATACCAAGAGCCCATAAGATTACTTTATCTGAATTAATTCCAAAAATGCATGCTAATTCCTCATTGGAATAAATTGCACTCATTTGTCTACCAATATTTGATTTTTTAAATAGAAAAATTGTACATATAAGTAGAAATAAAGAAATTGTAATTGTTGCAATTTGTATATCAGAGATATGAGCTCCAAAGATCTCATTTCCAGCTTTTATTTCACCAATTCGAAAAAATCTGGCAGTGTCACCCCATGAAATGGAAATTATATTTTGTAAAATAATGTATAATCCCAAAGAAGCTATTAACAAAACTAATGAATGAGTGTTTCTTTTTCGAAGTAATCTAAATAAAGATTGCTCAATAATCAGGGCTAATAAGATTGTAGTAAAGATTCCTAAAGGAATGGCTATTTGTATAGGAAACGATTGTTCTATAAAGAAGAATGTAAAATATGCCCCAAATGCAATACTTATAGAATGAGTAATATTAAAATATTTACATGTAATATAAATTAAATGAAATGATTGAGATATGATATAAATCAATGAAGCAGAAAAAATAATATTGATAACTAATTGAATAATAATCATAACTTGCCAAATTTCTTCTCAAACAGATTTTGTAATTTTATAGGAGCAGATACTACTTTATTACTGATAGAGTTATAAAAAGCATGTAAACAGTATCCTTTTACTATTAATATTCTATTATTATAAATCTCACTGTCAAAACGAATTATTTTTTTTTGTAAAGAATTGATAAATGTTTTAATAGTAAGGTTATCTTCAAATCTTGCTGACTTTAAATACTTGACATGAGCCTCAATAACAGGCAAATGTATACCGTAGACCGATTCCAGAGTTGTATATGAAAAACCTAAATTCTTTAGTAAGTTTGATCTACCTTCTTCAAAATACTTAAGATATTCTGCATAATATACTATCTTCATTTGATCTGTATCAGCATACCTCACTATCAAATTAGTTATATCAGTTATCATCTTTAATTTTATTTTTATTAGCGGATCTTATCAGGTAATCAAATTTTAATTCATCAAATACTCTATCAATATCTTCTAAGTGAACTGCATTACTATTTAGTTTTTGACGAATTGAGTTTCTGAACCTTTCCTTTTCTAAGTGGCTAAGATTAGGTTTGTAATAAAGATCATGAGAAGCATCAGCCCATCCTTGAGATAAAGTTGTTCTTATTTGTATCTCAAATTTGAAACCAACAAGATCAATATATTCAATTAGCGTTTTTCTAAGGCTACCTAATTCAAAACAATAGTGAATAGATCTGTAAAATAAAATTTCTTTAGTGGATTTCTGAAATAATTCTTGAAAATCTATGGTGAAATCTTTTTTTTGACCTATCGGCATTAAATCTGTTTTTTTAACCTTTTTGCTATCAATATATTTAGTAATTCTTTCAATATCATCTAAATATTTGCAGATTATTCTTATTCCAACAAGATCTTTTAATTCAGAAATAATTTCGTGGGAATTATTATTAATATTCGGGTTTTTAATTTTAAAAATATATTCCTTAGTAGATGTGAAATCAGTATCTTTTCCATTAGCGCGATTAATAATCTTATTGTAGAAACTCTTAAACTCTTTTATTCTTGCTGTTACTAAATGTGGTTTTATTTCTGCGCCTGACTTAATTTTGTTTAAAGTATCTATTTCTTTGTGAGCTTGTATTTGTTCAGCTCTCTTACAAAAAGAATTTGCAATATTCTCACCAATTTTAGATAATCTTTCTAATCTTTCTTCATATTTTTCATAAATATCTTGCCATGCTGATTCTAACGAAAGAGATTCACTAGCTTTTATCCAGATACTTTTCTCTAAAACTGTAATGTAGCTAATCGCTTCAGATAATCTAGAAAATACTGCTTTATATTCCTCAATTGATATATTCTCCGGTAATGTTATAGCTAAGCATGAGGTTAAATTGCTGTCTACAGTTTTTCTCGCAGGTAGAAAAAAATGCATACTGTATGGGATGTCATAATATTGATAAGATGTAATTAACTTAAAAATTGATTCAAAAGTAAGATTTTCTGAAAAGAATTTATTTAAAAGATCTTTATATTTAATGATTATAGGTTCATTAATTGTCTTAGCTTCACTAATTGCTTCATTAAAAAGGGTATTAAAATTTATGAAATTTTCTTTCAAAGTTTTATTGTGAGTATTATTGAAAGTAACAAAATTAGCTTCGCTAAGATTTTTAGATTTAATATCTAAAATTAAATCAATAAGTTCTTTGAATTTTGGAGATTGAAAATCGTAATCTATTAATAAAGGCAAGCATATATTATTATCATATATTTCTTTATGATCTTTATTGTGCTTGCAAGTAGTAACTTTTAAATAATTTGTATTATTATCATTAATTCCGTGATTTGTAAAAAAATCAACAGGAATATAATCTCCACAAATATTCTTAATTTTATCAAAAAAATAGTAAAAATAACCTCTTAATTCTTGATTCTTCCATCTAATACCCTTGTAATATATATTGCCCCTCTTCTGACCTACGATAGATGCGGTATAGTTTTCTTTAAAACTATAACCACGATGAGACCAGTATGAAAATAGGACACTTTCTTTATAAGCGTTTGTATAGCTTAATAAGCCCTTTGTAAGTCCATAAATATCTTCTTGCTTTAACCCATTTGACTCATTTGTCTTATGTTGAAAACCAAAGACATAATTAAGTTTAGCAATAATAAAAACCTCGACAGATTCAAACAAATTCTCAGCTTCAACTTTGTTAATGATTAGCTTAGATATTTCTGCAGACTTATTAATGTAAAAATCTTCTATTTCCTTACAAACCTCACTAATTTGTTCTATATCACTCATATTTCTTCTAATATTGTGAATTTTTCATTCTTAACAGTGAAAACAACTAGAGGGACTTCAGCACCACCTTTTTCAGAAAATCTAATTTCACCTGTTAAACCTTTATAAAGGTTTGTTTGATACAAATAATTCTTTAATTCTTGTCCAGATATATTTCCTTGAGAAATCCCTTCTATTATTAACATAGCTGCATCGTAATGAGCTGCTATAAAATAATTGTATTCTGATTGATTATATTTCTCCTTTATTTTATTTCTTAGTCTGATACTTAAACTATCTTTTGAATTCTTGTCAAATTTGGGTGAACAAAATATTATTCCATTTGCAGAATTCCCAGCAATACTTAATGCAGTTTGTGAGTTGAAAGTTTCGTAAGTCATAATTTGTTTCTCAATCCCATTTTCTTTTGATTGTTTTGCAAAATTTGCTACTTCAGGACCAAATAACATTACGAATATCACATCAATATCTGAAAACTCTTTAATTTTTAAAATATGTGACATAAAATTATTATCATTTGGTTGTTGAGCCCCAATATATTTTATCTCACCGCCATGTTCTCTAAATTTCTTGGATATACTCTCGTTAAAGCCAATTCCAGATTGGTCATTTCGATAAATAATAGCAGCTCTTTTTTTCTTTAATACATAATATGCATAGTTAGCTAAGAAATTCCCTTCAAACGTAGCATCTGGTATAATACTAAAAACAAAATCTTTTGCGTCTTCAATAAGAGGACTAATAGCGGTAGCATTTATTAAAACAACTTCGTTTTTATTGGTAATAGGTTTCATTGCTAATGTAACAGCACTTGTGGCCGGTATACAAGCTATAATATTATCATGCTCAATTAACTTATTAATTGCATTTACACTTGTTCTGGCTTCTGCTTTTGAATCCTCAAAAATAAACGTGACTTGGCCCTCTTCAATTTTTTTATTATCAATAGCATCTTCTATTGCTAATTCTATACCCTGTTTCATATATTTTCCATATTGTGCATAGTTTCCTGTTAAGGGTAGTACAGCCCCAACCATGATGGAGTTTTCTTTATTTGACGAACAGCCTACTAATAAGCAAAAGGTAATTAATAATAAGCTTATTTTTTTCATAATAATTTTCGTTTTATATTACCTAAATGCATTTTGATCTTTCGAGTATACAATGGTTTCACATCATCTTTATGTTCCACAATAATGACACCATTATCAGGTTTTATTATTGTTTCTTTGAATAGCCTTAAAAGGGTAGTGGTGTTTTTAGCATCTACCCCGGCGAAGGGCTCATCAAATAGTAATAGCTTTGGTTTGTGGATTAATCCCATGCCAAAGGCTAAGATTTTTCGTTCTCCACCACTTAAATCAAATGGTTTGCGTTTTTTGAATTTTTCTAACCCAGTTAATTCAAACACCTCTGTAATTCTTTCTTTCAAAATTTGCTTAGAAAGCATATTGCCTGAAATCTGTAAGTTCTCCAGAACTGTGAGATTTTCAAAATAGAAATCTTTCTGAGGGATGTACACAATGCCATTATGAATTAAATCCGATGGTTTGTTTTTGCTTGTATTTTGTTCTTGAAACTCGATGCTGCCAGTCCATAATGGTAATAGATTATAGATGCATTTTAACAGGGTGCTTTTGCCTGAACCGTTGCCTCCGGTAAGTAATATTACTTCACCTGCTTTAACTTCCATAGAGACATCGTAAAGCACTTGCTTTTTTCCGTAACCGGATGATATTTTGTTAATTGATAGCATTATTTCAAATATACATTTTTTACCAAGTCATTATTAATGAAACTATCATAATTTTCAAAGTATGTGGTTTTGCCATCATATAGAAAATAGATGCCATCGCTTAGTTCTTCAATGAATCCGTGATTGTGCTCTATTTGGATAATGGTTTTGCCTTCTTTTTTTAGTTCAGTAAGAAGATTGTAAATCCTTGAATAATTATCTTTATCGATTCCGGCAATGGGTTCATCCAGAAGTAAAAGTTTAGCATCATTTGCAATACAGCATCCTATTGTAAGTAATTTCTGTTGACCATACGATATTTCACCAGCTGGATTATCTGCCACTTCTGTTAGATGTATTTTATCTAAAATTTCATCTGTCCTTTTAGCAAATTCATCATATTCCTTTTTAAATAACTTTGATGGTAGAATGGCATTGTATATTTTTTCGCCCGGATTGTTTTTAAAAGCAAGTAAGATATTCTCACGAACTGAAAGTTCTGTAATCAACCTTAAATCCTGAAAAGTTCTGGTTATTCCCAAGTGGTTAATTTTTACAGGACTTGTGTTTTGTATCTTCTTTGAGTTAAATGTAATTGTTCCTTTGTCTGCTTTTGAAAATCCCGTAATCAAATTATATATGGTTGATTTTCCTGTTCCGTTTCCTCCAATTAGAGTGTATATCATTCCTTTATCGAATGTGAGGTTTACACCTTTTAATACATGGTTTTCGCCAAAAGCTTTGTAAATATTGTTCAGTTTTAATATTGCCATTTTTCAAAGTTACAAAAACCACAAATTATTTTTACCGAATTCGGGTATATCGTCTCCATCGAAGTGGGGGAAGATTTCGGCGACCATTTCAGGGTATTTGATGGTTACAGGCAGGTTTTGCTGCCGTACCGATTTCCAATACATTCGGCTAAACTGATATACCTGGTCGATTAGTTCCCTGATTACTTTTACATCTTTCAACTGCTTTTTATCGGTGCAATCAATGTTTAGTTTGATGGGGAATGGAAAGCCATCGACCTTTATTTCATCTGTTATATTATACCGGCTGTTGTTGCAAAGCAAGTATTCGTTTAAATAATTGTTGGCATCATCCGGTAAACCCTCATAATGAATCAATGTACCTTTATGTACCAACCAATTAAAGTTTTTTGTTTCAATATTATCTGATACCAGCTCAAGGATGTTTTTTTTCAGCACCTTGGATGCACCATCAAAAGTAATTATCAGTTCTGGTTGATCTGTTATTACAGCTAATCTTACTGAAATACTGAATTTAAAATAAAGGTTGTATTGA
>PIVJ01000153.1 GCA_003353955.1 Bacteroidota bacterium
ATAAATTTCCAGGGTACTAATTATTTTTTAATTACCACTTTCGAATTCCTGGAAGGACTACACTGACCTTACGAAAAGCCATTCGGGAAAGTTTGTATCGACGCTTTACGCTTTTACTTTTCTATAGATACCTCGTTGTTTTTTACGACGCATCTTTCTTGGTCTACAACCATTATGCGGAATACGAAAAACCAAAAAAAAATTATTAATTTTCAACTTTTGAACTCGACGTAGTGTACGAAGTATTCCAATATAACGATCACCTATTCCTCTCCAGTAAATAGAAAGAGGTGAAAGAGAATATTGTTTTGCAACATCCCCTAGCTTGAAAATCAAATGCCGAAGAGCCAAAAAACTTTTCCTTTTACCACCTTTAAGTCCCAAATTTCCAAAAGAGGCACTATAAAAAGGTTGCCCCTTTATATTAGTAAGTGTACCTATAACATTTCTTTTACCACATGTAAGGTAAAGAATCCCTTTTGTTTTAAATGTTTTAGTAAGTACCCTTTTTTTTTCTCTCATCAATCTTTCTTCTTTAGAATTTTCTTTTATATTAGTTTTAATCGTTTCCATTTTTTTTGTGTTCTAGCATTTGTATGAGTACGTTGACCACGAACAGGTAGTCCATTTTTTCGTCTTATACCGCGGTAGGTCCTTATATTAATAAGACGTTGGCATTGATCTTGTTTTTCTCTCTTTAGTTCTTTACCTAGAGTTCGTTTAAATTTTTCCAATTCTTCTTGGAAAAGAAGAATATGAGAATTACGTAGATCATGCCCTCGACTGTCTTTTTGTATCCCGTATTTTTTACAAAGTATTTCAGAAGTTTTATCACCAATGCCGTAAATCTTTTTAAGACTTTGTTTAAGAGGATTTACAGAAGAAATTTTAGTATTTTTCAAAAAAGCCATTTTTATTTTTATTAAGTATTATTAAGATTAATATGACACCATCACAACGTAATTATCGTCCCTTGGATAGACAAGGTCTTATAAAAATTCGACCTCTAAAAGCATTTACTCAAAGACATATTTCCCCAAAAGGACGAAATGGTCATATTATAGCTTGGCATCGAGGAGGAGGACACCCAAAAGCGTGGCGTCGTTTGGATTTTTATACTGGAATCGTAGAGGGTTTGGAGAACGATCCTCATCGTAGCCCTTGGTTGGCTAGATTGTTCAATCCAGATTTGCATAAACATGGTTATACACAAGCTTCTAATAAAATTCAACGTGGAAGTTTGATTACAAATGATTTGTCAACAGGATGTTATATACCTCTAACCAATATTCCTATTGGTTCTTTGATTCATAATCTTAATGGTTCTATATTGCGAGCTGCAGGTACTTGTGGGCATCTAATTCAAAAAACAATAACACATGGACGTGTAAAACTAGCTTCTGGAGAACAACGTTATTTTTCTCTAAATTCACTTGCTAGTATTGGTAGACTTTCAGGAGAAAATCGAAAAATGACACGATTGGGGAAAGCAGGACGTAAAAGATGGCTAGGACGTCGTCCTAAAGTTAGAGGAGTTGCAATAAACCCTGTAGATCATCCTCATGGAGGAGGAGAAGGGCGAACCAGTGGTGGAAGACCTTCAGTTACTCCTTGGGGTAAGCCCACAAAATTATGATAATGAGATCACGTTGGAAACTACCTTTTTTTGAACCTCCTATTAAAAGGAGGTACCGTAATGGTTCTCCACGAGTTATATCTCGTTCTGCAACTATTATACCTTCTAGTGTTGGACTTAAACTATTTGTTTATACTGGGAAAAATATTGCTAACTTTAAAGTTACTCAAGATATAGTAGGTTATAAAGTGGGTGAGTTTATTCGAACTCGAGGTCGTTATCAATATAAAAAAATTAAAAAAAAGAAAAAATGATAGGCCAAAAAACAAATATTTTGAATCTACGATCCTTTAACCGTCCTTATCAATTTAATACACTTTGGGATGAGAATGATCTTCATTTTCAATATCAAGAAATTACTAACTTGCTTACAAGACTTTTCCCTCAATTTTACTTGAATAATTTTTATATTCGTCGACATTACGGTAATTTGCAATTTCAGATTGAAATACTTTCTTTGTACAAGGGTAAAATTCCAAAAAATTATAATCAGACTTTGCCTAGTATACAAAATTTGGCAACTTGTTTGCAAATTTATACTAGATCACCACAAATCAAAATTAAAATAGTAGTAAATGTACTTCCTAAAACTTTGATTAGTTCTGATAGCCGTAAGTTCTTTAAAAAGTTTCGAAATGAATTCTTTTTTTGGCAAAGCCTAAATCTGGCAACAGCTCTTATAGAAGGCAAAGCAAAAGCCTGTGTATTGGTAACTTTTTTGGATCAATGTATTCGACGTAATAGAAAGCGTCAACGTTTTCTCCCTTATATGAAAAAAGTGTTGCTCTGGCATTTTCATAAATCTCATAATATTCAAGGACTTAGAATTGAAATTAAAGGTAGGCTTAAACGTAAATCTCGTACTAGGAAATGGATCGCCCGTATTGGATCTGTATCTCGTCAAACTTTTGCTATTCCTGTAGATTATGCTATAGGAGAATCTTTTACCGTCTTTGGAACTATTGGCATCAAAGTATGGATTTGTCCTTATGTTGAATCAACCACGAAAAACAAAATATAAAAAATACCATAAAGGTCGTCTAGGTTCTGCACTCTGTGGATCTAAAGCTAAAGGCTTGGAACTAGGTAGTTATGGTCTTCAAGCAAAAGAAGGAGGCTATGTAAAGGTTAGACAATTGGAGTCAGCTCGTCAGACTATTAGTCGTCATCTTCAGCGTCGTGGAAAAATTTGGATTAAAATTTTCCCAGATTGGGCTATTACTTCAAAACCTACAGAATCACGTATAGGTAAAGGTAAAGGTAAAGTAGCACATTGGGTTTGTCGCGTGAGACCTGGTAAAATTCTTTTGGAAGTAAGTGGGGTTTCTTGGTCTCAAGCTTCTAAAGCGTTGAATTCTGCAGCTCATAAACTTCCTATTGCCCTTAATCTACGCCAAACTTAATTATCTATGCGTATCCCTATAATAGTACAGCCTTTTAATACTTATCAGGTATATCTCAGTGAGAATTATCATCTTGGAGTACATGGTCTAGAAACTTTTAATCCCCATACTCGAAATTGTTTGGAGGATAATGGTAAAATATTTGTTCGAAACCTAATTTCTCCTAATGTATTGTTGGATTTGTATTCTTTTCCAAATTCTTTTTTTTCTATAAAACATAGAAACCCATGTTTTATTAGTAACTCCGTTCTAAGACGGAGGCCAAAATCTTTTATAGCAACATGGCCAAAAACAAAACAATATCGAAAATACTCTATAAAAATCAAAAATGGGAGAAAATAGAAAGTTATACTATACTAGCTTTCTTCTTTGAAGAAATTGATAAAATAGAAGGCTGGCATCTTTGTAGAGTACCACCTAAACTAATGAATATTCATGGTTTTCAAGGCCCTAAAACATTCGTATTGGGTACTAATAAAGAGGATATAACTGATCTAGATAATTTGTCTAAATCATGTCTTGGTATCCTGTGGAAAAATAAATGGTATACTATACGAACTTTCCCATTTAAAAAAAAACAAGAAGTCAATCTTGAATGGAGTTATAATCTTATTTATTTCAATATTCGATGGCTTCGTCTTGTAAAAAAAGCAAATGACGCCCAGTATTTTTAATTATATTATAATTGCCACCATTCTATTTTCTATAGGTTTGGTAGGTATTTTGTTGAATCGTTCTAATCTTTTGGTTGTGCTAATATCAATTGAAGTTCTTTTGCTTTCTATTGATCTTAATTTTATCGCTTTTTCAGTTTACCTTGATGATATTGTAGGCCAAATATTTGCACTTTTTGTTCTAACTTTGGCTGCTTCTGAAGC
>PIVJ01000562.1 GCA_003353955.1 Bacteroidota bacterium
ACCTTTTAATTTACATCATTAAACTTAATTGACCTTGACAGTGGGTGACTCAGATGACCTTGACCTTTAAGAATGAAGGTCATAATAGCTTATCTGCATGAGTGACCAGAGATATTTTGTTATAATTAGATGTAAGTAAGTATGTTTGCCATCTTTCATTTTACCATCATATGTATTTTTTTGCTATGTTTTATACACCCAACCCACCCAGGATGATAAGGCAACACTTGTCAATACATGCACATCAATGGTGTAAATAACCTCCAATAGCTATGGTGTAAATAGCCTTATATGTAAAATACAGGGTTTTAAAAAAGTTTTTTCACCAGGAGGAAACTTTCTCCTGGTTATATTTTAAATTGTTGCTTTCTATAATTTAGAGGAGGGAGGGTACTTTAAATTTGTATAAAAATAGTAGGGCAATTAATATTTGCTGGCATTAATCGAGAAGGGTTATTGCCAAAATTTGATGAAAAAATCCAAAATTGTGTAATTTTTGACAAAGATTGGCCCATATCTCTGTAAGTTGAAGGCCAATCTTTACCAAATTTTGCATGAATATAGTACTCACCAAGGGCTATCTACTGATATACTTTTTATTTGAAATAAAGCAAGGCAAAGTTTCCGCGACACCAAAAAACATAAAAAAATGTCAAAATGAGTGATAATAGGGGATTTTGCCCCATTTTAGCGCATTTTTGGAGCTTTTTAGAATATTTTTATTATTTTTTTTGAGTTACCTGAGACTTCAATGACTTAGAAACACCTACTTGAATACTTCAAATGCAGTCACTAATATCCAGGAATGATTTTTTTAGAATGGTGTTTTTGACACATTTTGATCCATATTTAGTCAGGTATGGACCTGGCCTTAAGATCATTGAGTAGGGAGTGTATTATGTATTGCTTAAATATAGTTTTTCTATGATCTTTGTTCATTCTTCTCCAGTCTTTC
>PIVJ01000154.1 GCA_003353955.1 Bacteroidota bacterium
GGTAATTGTATTTGATGAGGCTATATGTCCACCCAAGGCTAAGGCTCTTTGAGCCCACCAAGGCTGTGGACTGAACGGTTATGGAAACCTCTAGCATGTTAAATTGTTTTTGATTGTATGTTAACCCAAGAAGTGAGGGTAAATGTGTTTTGATAAGATTATAAATCCACCCAAGGCTAAGGCTCAAGAGCCCACCAAGGCCGTGGACTGGAAGGTTATGGAAACCCCTAGTGTGTAGAGTTTGTTGCAATATTGTGATTGTGAAACAGCCTAACACCATAGGCTCAATGTATGCAATCAATATCATGATTATATCTCAACCAAAAGGCTAATATAAGGTTCATCTTCTAGCATGTAACCTTAACCAGTCTCCTGGCTGTATGCTTTGCTGAAAAGATATGTTTTCAGCTGTCTCTTGAAGACACCAATACTCTCCGAGTTTCTTATGCACAAAGGTAGCTCATTCCAGAGCCTGGGAGATGCCTTACTGAAGGCCCTATCCCCATATTTGTGGTAATTGGTCTTAGACCCCCTACTGAGAAGGTCATTTGATTTAGACCTCAGGCCATAAGGTTGTTCTGGCTTCTCCAGCAGTTTCAAGAGGTATTCTGGTGCTTTTCCATTTAGTGCCTTGTATGTCAATAGCAGAACCTTGAACTGGATTCTTTTGTCCACAGGTAACCAATGTAAATCTCTCCTGATGTGTGAGATATGATCAAACTTGCCTACTTGAGCAATAAGCCTGGCTGCAGAGTTTTGGACTTTCTGAAGTTTCTCAATCAAACAGTTCGGAAGTCCATAAAGCAGAGCATTGCAGTAGTCCAAGCGAGAGGTTACCAAGGCATGAACAAGGGAGACTGTGGAATTATGATCTAGATATCTGCGGACCATGGCTATATGTCTTATCTGGTTATAGCAACTTTTACATATAGCACTGATGTGCTTGATCATGTTGCAGTTTGAGTCGAATATGACACCCAGATTTCTAGCATCACTACTAGGCTTGACCTGTGTATCACCAACTCTGATGGATAGGTCATCATCCTTGAGTTTGCTTTTTTCTTTCTTCATAAGAATGAACTCTGTTTTGTCATCGTTCAGTTTGAGGAAATTCTTAGCCATCCACTGTTTAATTTCCTCTATGCAGGCTTCAACCCTTTTGATGGCCTCCTGTGTGGAATTTGGGTGTTTCTTGTTTGATGGCTCGAAAGCAAGATAGAGTTGTGTGTCATCTGCATAAATATGAAATTGAAGATTATGCTTTCTTGCTATGTCTGCTAGTGGACGAGCATAGAGCACAAACAGAATTGGCCCAAGTACAGAACCCTGTGGTACTCCAAAGTCCAGCAGGCATTCTTTAGACCTGGCCCCATTTATAATGACGGCCTGTCTTCTTCCACTGAGGTATGACTCAAACCATGATAAGGCATGTCCTGTGACCCCACAATCCTCTTCAAGTCTCTTCAGTAGGATCTTGTGGTCAATTGTGTCAAATGCAGCTGACAAATCAAGCAGTACTAAAATAGCTGCCCCGTGTGTATCTAGTGCTTCTAGAATATCATTTTGCACTTTCACTAGAGCAGTTTCAGTACTATGGAATTTTTTGTAAGCAGACTGCATCAGCTCATTTAGGCGGTTTTCTGTCAGATGTCTCTGAAATCTGTTGCACACTATCTTCTCAATCAATTTTGAGATGTATGCAAGATTTGAAACCGGTCTATAATTCTTGAGAATTTCTGAGTCAAGCAGCACTTTTTTGAGAAGTGGTGTGACCAGAGCAAGTTTCAAGTCATCAGGCATTGTACTGGTTGCCAATGACAAATTCACAATATGTGTAATGACTGGCAGAAGTTCTTGTTTGCATTCCTTTAGAAGCCATGTAGGAATAGGATCCATTGGGCAAGATGCAGATGAAGATTCATTTATCAGTTTGAGAACTTCATGCTCAGTAGCTGGCTCAAATGATGATAGTTTTGAATGGAGCCGACTCTGTGCTCCTGCATCTTTTGTAGAGGAATGCTCAGACGGCTTGACTTCATCTATGTCAAGTTTCTTTCTGATATTCTGTATCTTATCTACAAAGAAATCTGCAAATTTGTTTGCCAGGTCCTCTGGTGAGGAATGGGTTGGCAGGGAGACATCTTTCTCTTTTTGCAGTAAGCCGTTTGCCACTTTGAACAGGTCTTTCTGGTCTTTGGCATTAGAGATCTTTTCTTTGTAATATGATGTCTTAGCTTGGTCAATCATCTTGTTGACTTTGTGCTTTTGTGCCTTAAAAGACATTTCAGCTCTGTGGCGTTCAGCTGGATTTTTAGCAGAATCAATTTTGCTTTCCAGTTTCCGCCGAACCTGCTTTTCTTTGCGGAGTTCACCATTATACCATGGAGCCTGTGGTCTCGAAATAATGGTCTTACTCCTGCATGGAGCATGTTTCTCTAGTAGTTCACTGAGTACACTGTTGTATTTCATAACAGCGTCTTCGATAGTGTGGCATTCAGTAACTTGGCCAGCTTCATCTTTGAGATCCTTCTTGAGCTTGTCTTTATCTAGATCAGCCCATTTGCGGATGTCAATGTTTTTAGATGGATTTGGTGGCTTGGGAGCAGAGATATCTGCCAAAATAGCAAAGTGATCGGAATGTACCGAGCGATCGGTCTGTATCTTGCTCACCATATTATCAGAGCTCCTTGTGAGTAATAGATCAAGTGTATGACCTTTCTTGTGAGTTGGAACTTTGATGTGTTGAACTAAGTTGAACTCACTGATGCGATCAAGAAACTTTTGACCCCATGTATCATCCACAGTGTCAACATGAAA
This sequence comes from Bacteroidota bacterium, assembly GCA_003353955.1. Lineage (GTDB taxonomy): Bacteria > Bacteroidota > Bacteroidia > Bacteroidales. Next base: position 2,818 of record PIVJ01000154.1, read on the forward strand.
GTTGAAGTCCCCTGTGATGATTAGCTTACCTTTTGCCTGAATCACTGATTCAAGTAATACTGTGAATTCATCAAGGAAAGTTTGTCTAGCATCATCAGTATTTGGGTTTGGGGATCTGTATAGTACAATCAACCGAATCATACCCTCCTGGGCTGTGTGGAATTCTCCATCGAGGTATTCGAATGATGAGAATGGGTGTAAATCCACCTTGTGGAGGTTAAATGATTCCTTGTACACAACTGCTACACCACCACCCCGCTTACCACTGCTACGTGGAATGTGATGGAGTTTGTATCCCGGTGGTGTGAGCATTTTCATTTTTGTTTCATGATCTGTTGCACCTTTTTGACACCAAGTTTCAGTGAGACCTTGAATATCAATTTCCCTCTCGGCTATCAAGTCATAGATCAATTGTGGCATATCTACCATAATAATTTCTCCATCTTCCTGAGCCTTGCCCATAGTCATAGCAGACTGGGCATTTAGGGTTGCAATTCTTAAGCCTTGCTTTGGCACACTGATTTGTCGATTGACCTTTTTCTGTGTATTGTTTAGGTCTTTCCGACTGATATGTTGGCGCGGGTGCATGGTAATTTGTCTGAGGTTGCTATGGCATATACCACCATGTGAGGTGGGTTTTCTACCATAATCTCTGTTGATAACCACAGAGATGGAATTAGCTTTGGCCTTAAACCCAGCCCGGGTACCTCGAATGGTACGTGGCTTGCTGCTAATTCCATAATCCCATAGCTTCTGAACTGTATCAAGAGGGATTATAGGTTCATGTAATAATGGGCTTGAATGAATCTTCAAGAGATCTTCTCTTGAATAACCCATCATGAATGAGACATTGGTGATATAGTAATCTAAACAGGTGTTGCAGCCACAAGAGGCGCAAATAAAGTTTACAATAATTGTTCTGTGTGATGAATGTGTTAATATGTACTACTTTCAACTTGATAGAATTATATCAAGATTGGAAGGAAAAAATAATTTACTCACCGAAAATAACTGTGTAGTAGGTGCTGCTCAAGAGGAGATTTTGAGGATAATTTTGTTGAAGTAGATTTTGAACAGATGGGTGTAGATAACACCAGG
>PIVJ01000563.1 GCA_003353955.1 Bacteroidota bacterium
TTCTTGAAATGTAGGTCAATGTGACCTAGAGGTGTCCAAAATGTCAAATGCATTTGATATTTGGCCATTTCTGGTCAAATGAGGGTCCGTTTAAAAAAACACGTTTTGACCTATGAGAAAGTAGGTCGCGGCGACCTAATTATTTTGGGCATGGAAGTAAAGGTCACCTAGAAGGGTCATATGGGTCATACAAACTTCAAATCCCCCTATTAACGAAAATATAGATCCATAGGATCTGGTGTCTCACCTGTTAATTTTTTTAATGTGCAGGTGTATGCCATATTTCGAAATTTGGGTAGTACAGGTCACATAGATTTCATCTCCATCAATTAAACGATGAAAATAAGGGCCACCGATTAGCAGCAAATGCATTGTCATTGAATTGCATTAAAGTCCCTCCGTTATAGAGAAAAGGTGCCATTTTACTGGTTCAGGGCTCAAAATAGTCCACGGCACTACGGCAATTTGCCGTGGTGCCCTCATGAATTGCACACAATTTGCAGGTATGCCCTCATGATCAGCCCTCCCCATTCAGCAAGTGTGTGCCCTTGGCCCTCTGCATTTGCTGAGATGCCCTCTCATCACCAGCTGTCCTAAAGGCTGACAAGTTCCTTGAATTGCTTCAGTATTGGCTCTTGAAGCTCTTAAGCACCCACCTTTCAGTTTTTCTGGCAATAAAATGACAGTGGCACCATCTCTGGACATGCTGAGGATCTAATTTTACTGTGCTGCCTGTTTGGATGCGTTTTGACAGTATTTGCTAAAGGCAAAATGCCGTACTGCCCTCACAAATCTGATCCTGGAAAAGGCAATTGCCCCTTTTGGCAATTTTTTTTGCCGTGCCCCTATTTTCCCTTATTTTGAGGCCTGCCTTGACCTTTGACCTAGCAGGCTCATCTTCGAACTTAACCCGAGGGACCTGCCCAGGAAGTTTCAAATTGAGCTTGGTTAAG
>PIVJ01000564.1 GCA_003353955.1 Bacteroidota bacterium
AACCTGCGATAAGCCTCGGGGAGTCGGTAAACAGACTTTGATCCGAGGATTTCCGAATGGGGAAACCCACCTGCTGTAAGGCAGGTATCTCTTACCTGAATACATAGGGTTTGAGAGGCAAACCCGGGGAACTGAAACATCTAAGTACCCGGAGGAAAAGAAATCAATTGAGATTCCCCCAGTAGCGGCGAGCGACCGGGGATTAGCCCTAAAGTGTTAGGTGTGTTAGTGGAACGCTCTGGAAAGTGCGGCCATAGTGGGTGATAGCCCCGTACACGAAAACTATCCTAATATTATTCGAGTAGGTCGGGACACGTGATATCTTGACTGAATATGGGGGGACCATCCTCCAAGGCTAAATACTCCTAGCTGACCGATAGTGAACCAGTACCGTGAGGGAAAGGCGAAAAGAACCCCGGAGAGGGGAGTGAAATAGATCCTGAAACCGTATGCGTACAAGCAGTGGGAGCACCTTCGTGGTGTGACTGCGTACCTTTTGTATAATGGGTCAGCGACTTAATTTTAGTAGCAAGGTTAACCGAATAGGGGAGCCGTAGGGAAACCGAGTCTTAATAGGGCGTATAGTTGCTAGGATTAGACCCGAAACCGGGCGATCTACCCATGGCCAGGTTGAAGGTCGGGTAACACCGACTGGAGGACCGAACCCACTTATGTTGAAAAATGAGGGGATGAGCTGTGGGTCGGAGTGAAAGGCTAATCAAGCCCGGAGATAGCTGGTTCTCCGCGAAATCTATTTAGGTAGAGCGTCATGTCTCACCCTCGGGGGTAGAGCACTGTATCGGCTAGGGGCCCATCCCGGGTTACCAAACCGACGCAAACTCCGAATACCGAGGAGTGCAATCATGGCAGACAGACGGCGGGTGCTAACGTCCGTCGTCGAGAGGGAAACAACCCAGACCACCAGCTAAGGTCCCAAATACCAGTTAAGTGGG
>PIVJ01000565.1 GCA_003353955.1 Bacteroidota bacterium
CCTTAACCCTGAGGTTGGGGACCAATTATGGAATTCGGCGACCAAAAATGAATAGATTGGCCTTAACCCTGAGGTTAGGGACCAATTATGGAATTCGGCGGCCAAAACAGAATAGATTGGCCTTAACCCTGAGGTTGGGGACCAATTATGGAATTCGGCGACCAAAAATGAATAGATTGGCCTTAACCCTGAGGTTAGGGACCAATTATGGAATTCGGCGACCAAAACAGAATAGATAGGCCTTAACCCTGAGGTTGGGGACCAATTATGGAATTCGGCGGTCAAAACAGAATAGATAGACCTTAACCCTGAGGTTAGGGACCAATTATGGAATTCGGCGGCCAAAACAGAAGGTATCACCCGCATGAAAACCCTCGAAGCTGACCATTCTATAAGGTTCACTGACCAATATCTCTGAAATTCCTACATAGAAGTTTCCAATATTTTGCATAGGGATGGGATGGCATCTAAACTTCGGAATAATAAATAAAAATTGACATGTTGACCGTTTCAGTTTTTTACAATACAGGAAAATGTGCAAAAAAAGCTAATTTCTTCAAAATCTGGATTCGAGGGTTTGACATAGTAAATTTGCATGGCACTACTTTGACCCATTTATGTAGTCATCCGCCACCAGGAATTATCATTTTTCGCGCTCTATCCCGCAACCAGAGACAGTTTCCTTTATTTTGATATATAAAACACTACTCTAGGCCTAAAATTAATGGACGTACACACTATTTAGCGTCAATAGGGTCAATTTATAAGAACTATGCGAGAGGGGTACCGGAAGGTTACAACCTTTTCACGCGGGTGATACCAGAATAAATAGGCCTTAACCCTGAGGTTGGGGACCAATTATGGAATTCGGCGACCAAAAATGAATAGATTGGCCTTAACCCTGAGGTTAGGGACCAATTATGGAATTCGGCGGCCAAAACAGAATAGATTG
>PIVJ01000566.1 GCA_003353955.1 Bacteroidota bacterium
AAGGTCTCACTTCACAGTTTCTCCCCAGCAGGTGTACCCGTTCAAAAAGTAGTACTTTTAGGAAAATAGTACCCCTTCTTTTGTGGTGGCTGTGGGCTACTAGGTAAAGGCCTATGGTGTACCTATTCATTATTTATTGTCTATGCTTAGGTGCCTTTCCAACATACCATCAGTGATAATTCAGGGATAATTTACCATGGAGGAATAAGGACAGGAAGTCCGACCATGTTCAGGTTGGTGGCTAGGTTTGAGCAAGATGGTCATATGAGGAAAAACATATAGGTCACCTTCAATGCCAGATTGTGAAAAAAGTAGATGGTCATGACATATAACAGACCTCAACTAGTTACAGTAGGGACACAGGGCTTTAAGGTGATATATGGGTTGTAGGGCCTGCAACGTTCCTAAGGGGAGGAAAATCAGCCTCAACATGGTCAAAAATGGTATAAAAACAATAGAATTAGAAACCGTGAAGTGAGACCTTAATAGGGAAATCAGCCTAAATAAGCCAAAATGAGCTATATCTGGCATTATTTTGCTCCAGTAGACACTGTTATTGTCAATAAATATTAAAATATATTTACTTTAACTAAATGTGACACTAGATAACCATTTCACATGATTAATTTTCAAAAAAATCCCCTATAAGGGGTGGCCAGTCAGCCTCAGTAGAGGGTAACTTAGAGGTAGTCAACTGACAATAATTATGGTGACAATCAACTGATGACCCCACAATAGCTTTGTGGTTGCCATGAAACCAGTGTGGTATCCATGTGGCATTTTATAGCATAAATATAGCAGTACCTTCTTGCAGAATGAAATGAATTTCCAGAAATATAAAAAATACTCCCTATAAATGATTTATATAGATTTCTAATGTTGGGGTATACCTTTGAAATAAGCCCCCAAGGGTAATTTTTAGGCTCTCAAATGGTATTTTCTGTGCCATTA
>PIVJ01000567.1 GCA_003353955.1 Bacteroidota bacterium
GTAGCTGAAATGATAAAACTTATATTAGATGGCAGAAAACAAAAATAATAAATACCTAGCTAGAAAAGCTTACGGTGAACGACAAATAGACAAGTGGGTAAAATGGTCCTGGGCAAACACTGGTCGAATATCCTGGAGAGAGTTAGTAAAAAAACAAAACGAGTTTAACATTAAAGTTTATTAAATGAAAGAAAAACCAGCAATTTTTGGAATCAGTGCAGGTTTCTATCCCGGAATACTATTCGGAATGAGAACCTATCCTGGTCCACAATCAACACAGTATGTTATATACATACCCTTTTTAGATTTAGCAATAACAAAATTTCACCCAGAAGAATAAATGAATTTATCAAACAAAATATTATCAGACATTACAGTGTACATGAAGTATGCGAAGTATATACCAGAAACAAAACGTCGCGAGACTTGGGAACAATTAGTTGGCCGTAATGAGGCCATGCATATAAAGAAATTTCCAGAACTTAAAGAAGAAATAAAAACAGCCTATGAAGATGTGTATAGCAAAAACATATTACCGTCTATGCGAAGTCTGCAGTTTGGCGGAAAACCTATCGAGATATCTCCTAACAGGATTTATAACTGTGCTTACTTACCAATTGAATCCGTAGCTGCTTTTAGCGAAACGATGTTTTTGTTGTTGGGCGGAACAGGTGTAGGTTACTCCGTGCAGCAACACCACGTAGACAAATTACCAGCAGTTACTGTGCCATTTAAAAAGCGCACTAAACGATTTTTAGTAATGGATTCAATCGAAGGTTGGGCAGATGCAATTAAATTTTGTATGAAGTCTTATCTTGGTAATAAAAGATCTTCTAAAATAGAGTTTGATTACTCAGACATTAGACCTAAAGGAGCAAGGCTTGTAACGTCAGGAGGTAAAGCACCTGGTCCTCAGCCACTTAAAGAATGTATCGTAAAGATCATGGGCAT
>PIVJ01000568.1 GCA_003353955.1 Bacteroidota bacterium
TTATTTCATCAGCAATTAAAAAAGAATTAGGAGTTTATGTCAAGTAATATAATAGAGTCGCTAAGAGACGACTCAAAGTACTATGGTGACTTTGGTAAAAAGTATCTATCTAATTCAGATATCTATAGTTTACTAAACAATCCTAAGAACTTCAGGATTAGCCAAAAGGGATTACCTTTATTAAAAGGTGGTTACTTTCACACAGCTATGTTAGAGCCACAGAAGATAGGAGACTATCCTGTTATAGATGCTTCAACAAGAAGCACTAAAGCTTTCAAAGAACATATATTAGAGAACAATTTAGATCCATATGATGTCTTACTATCTAAGGAGGTAGATGAGATAACAACATGGGTTAATGCAATGAAATCTAACTTCGTAATGTATAGCGACATATATGCTCAAGGTAATATATACGAACAACCTGCAATTGCTACCATATTTGGAATAGAGTGGAAAGGTAAGGCAGATATAGTTACAGCTGATAAAGTTATAGACATCAAGACCACAGGTAACATAGATAAGTTTAAGTGGAGTGCAAATGATTATAACTATGATAGCCAGGCTTATATATACGAGCAGCTATTCGGTAAGCCAGTTGAATTCTATATAATAGACAAGACCACATTGAAACTAAAGATAGCTAAACCATCAGAAGAAACGCTACTAAGGGGTCGTAATAAGGTTTTAAGAGCTATAGAAGTATATAATAAGTTTTTTGCTGAGGACTCAGTAGAGGACGTTACACAGTACATAGAGTATGAACAGTTTTAGTATTTGTTCACACTCATCATCGGCAGCAAACGTCATTTAGTGCCGATATATAGATTATCATTTTAAAGGAGTCAGCGGTGCTTCTCCAACTAAGCACCCATTAAATACCATTAATTATGTCAAACGACAAAATATTTGCAGACGGATTTATCTTCAAGAGAAGAGAGAACGCACC
>PIVJ01000569.1 GCA_003353955.1 Bacteroidota bacterium
TCTGGAAGGAAGCCGGACCCATCCTTATCGAGGGCAATGCCTCGGACACTGACCAGGAGGCTATGGGTGTCTGCATGAAAGGGGACTGGCCCGAGGGGACCAAGCCACACGCGGTCGTGGCTCCACGAGCCCTGGCCAAAGAAGAGCTTCAAGATGGGCCTAACCTTCTCCACATGGACCTTCCTTAGGGTCTTGTAATGATGGCCAGAGACACCGCCCGCGCTTGTCGCGTCCAGGGTCTTGAGCACATACTCTAGGGTGTCGATAGGTTCATCTTCCCCGGGTACCGAGCATTTCCCAAGTACGAACTGGAGAGCTGGCGAGTCCGCACGGGGAGCGCCAGGGGTCTGAGCGAGGAATACCGGGATCGAGCTCAAGCCCGGCTCATTGTTCGGAGTCTGGAGCTCTCTGAAGCGCCCCTGGACGGCTGCTTCGTCCATGGGTAGCATCCCGGAGGAGTTAAGGGCGCCCATGGCCTTGCTCAGATTGCCCTGATGCGCTAGGTCCACAGCGCGAAGGACATCGCGCGCGGAAGAATCCTCAACCGAAGGGGAGGAGCTGTTCAATGAGGGTAGTTGAAGACCATCCCTCCCACATATCCTCGCCTCTACCAAGAGATCTAGGATATTTCCGTCCTGGAGGGAGGAAACCCTCGAGCGGATTACCGTTGCCCAGTTCTGCGACGCATCGCGGTTCGCATTGAAGAGCAAAGAAGGGAGAAGGAGGCACAGGCGCGCCGCGTCCACATCAGCATCGACATCAACACCTTCCAAGCGAGCGTTCACCACGTCGAGCCCATCCTCGAGAGCCTTGACTGTGGCTTTATCGTCATAGCGCTTCCTGTTCATCATCCGGGGCCGTGTAGCCATCTGGTCCAGAGAAAGGCTCCGCAGGATAGGCCACATGGCGTGGACAGGCTGCGCGAGGTCGATGAGGAACTGGGCTCTG
>PIVJ01000570.1 GCA_003353955.1 Bacteroidota bacterium
AAACTATAATCCGCCATCTCAATATATGTTCCTCGATGAAAAAAGAAAACTGGGACTGGTGAAGAGAATTAAGAAACAAATAACTAAATTTGAAATCAAACCCGAACAACTCGGATTTACAACTATCTGATTTGGTGGATAATAAATTTGACGTTAGTCGGAATTTTAAAAAAAAACAAATTTTATATTAACATAAATAATTATTCAATCTTATGAGAACATTCTTTGTAACAATTATTACTTGTTTATTTGTATTAAACACAACAGCACAAACGAAATTGGAAGGCGTTGAAAAAAAGATTACAAAAATTAATGCTCTTTATCCGTCATTTGAGCAAGAGTTGAGAGTTTCTCCAGTTACGACTTGGGGGTATCGTGCTGGGTTTAATATCTTTCTTGAGTATCGAAGTTCATATTCATTCTATGATTCCTATTCTGGTTCTTCTCCTACTCAAACAAAATATTTTGAATTCATTCCGACAATGGAAATTTATTATCGATGGTATTATCGTTTGTTAAAACGACAAAAGAAAGGAAAAAAAACAATCAATAATAGTTCTGGTTACTTTTTTACTGGTGCAGAAATAATGACACCCGGAATTAAAATACAGAGTGTTAATAATAGTGGACTAAACGACATTATTTCTGGAATTTATGCTGGGTGGGGATTTCGAAGAACCATTGGAAAAAAAATAACTCTTGACCTAAATTTACGCTATGCTATACTTATGGCAAATGTAGAGGAAGTTGACTTCACAAATATAATTCCTGGATTTAAAATCGGTTATCGAATAAAATGAAAAAGACTTTATCAAAAAAAACATGAATTTGGAAGAAATAGAAAAAACGCGCTATAACAAAGTGTCATATGTAATGCGGGTTTCAGCGGTTTTTGGGGCTACAGCTCGTTGTTGCAACACCGCCAATTCGTCTTTGACGATTGACG
>PIVJ01000571.1 GCA_003353955.1 Bacteroidota bacterium
ACTACAAAACCACCAGTATAAGCTACAATAAAATAGCTTTTGTAAAATTCTCCAGTATCTTTTAACGTTATTCTGTCCGTTGGCTGTCCTTTTCTCTTTTTTATAGCAATTGTAACTGGTGAATAATCCCCCAAAGATACACCGTTTCCATCTTCTCCAGTAGTAAATAATTGGTCCTGTAATAAGTTAATCAAAAAGTCCTGAGTTTCTTTTTCCTCTGTGATTTCTTGGATGATGTCGTCCTCTTTTCCTTCAAGGTCGATAAAAGCGTATAAACTGATTATTCCCTCCATGATTACAAGATACTAAAATATTGTACGATAAAATAAACAAAAAAAGCCCATTAAATTAATAATAGGCTTTTAAGGTATAGAAACATTACTTTTAAGGGAAAGTAATTTCGATTATTTCAGAAGCAAAACCTTCTTTACCTACTGAAACTTGAATAACATCGCCACTATTTTGAGCAATAAAACCAATATCATAAATATTTCCGTCTGTTACTGTTACAGTAGCCACTCCAATAGATGAGGCTTGTGTTTTGTTGTAAACAATCCAGTCAGTAATAAGAGTACCTGCTGTATATTTTAATTTATTGTTACAAGACCCATAAGTCAAAGTTCCAACAACTCCAACAGATTCAAAAGTACCTGAAATACTGCCTTCAGCTAAATTTACATCAATCAATCCGTTAGCTCCTAATAAATCAGCTCCAACTTCATCAATAAAGCTAATATCTTTATCTTGAACTAAATCATCAAGAGTAAAATTTAATTGATTCTTTGCGATTGTTGTACTTGTCGCAGGAATAAATTTAGAATAAATACTTTTTTCTTGGACTGTAAAACCCCAAAAAGAACCGTTTCTTTCAACTCCAATAATGTTATTATTTGCATCTACTGCATAATACATCACTTTTGGACACTCTAAAGAGTTTAAAAACTT
>PIVJ01000572.1 GCA_003353955.1 Bacteroidota bacterium
CCCACTATACATATATATTTTCAATGTATCATTTTGTCATCTCTATATATAGAGACACGATATTCTGATACTTTGCAAATATTCGTATCATATAATATACCATGCTATATTATACATGCTATATTATACATGCAACATTATACATAGAGCTATGTCTACGTGTTTAAGAGAGTCATAGTTTTGATATGACAGCGTGTTTAAGAGAGTCATAGTTGTCTGGTACTTATGATTTTTTGCATAAGTTATATTTTTTATGTATGTCATTTTTGTGTAGCATATATATGCTATGACAAATTCGACATGTGCGCACTAGATTTTTATAATAAAATGATGTGCCCACAGAATGAACACTTGGTGATCCTATGAGTGGAAATCAAAAAAAGTATATATTTACGTTAGCGTAAAGTGTAGTGCTATTCTCCTAGACGTGCTATGGCAATTTAAACTAACCTAAATCTTATATTTTATTTTCATGCGTAATTTTTGTGGGACGTGGGTTGTGTATCGTACATACCTATTACGCACGTCTGCGGCTTGTGTACACATAAAAATATATGCCACTACTATGTATGTATGCTATATTTGCGTAGCATATATATATGCTATGACAAATTCGACACGTGCGCCAGAATCAGTTTAAGAGAGTCATAGTTCTATAATAAAATGATGTGCCCACAGAATAAACACTTGGTGATCCTATGAATGGAAATCAAAAAAAGTATATATTTACGCCAGTTCAAAATGTAGTGGCATTCTCCTGAAGCTATACGGTAATTTAAACTAACGTAAATGTAACATTTTTATATTCATGCGAAATTCTGTGGGCACCTGAGTTGTGTATCATGAAAAATATCACAAAATATGCCTGGATGGCCGAGTGGTCTAAGGCGGCAGACTTAAGTTCTGTTATCTTCGGATGCGTGGGTTCGAATCCCACTTCAGGCA
>PIVJ01000155.1 GCA_003353955.1 Bacteroidota bacterium
TCGCAAATTATGACGCTGAGCAATATCTTTTATTATTACAGTGTCATATATTGACTGAAGATAATCATTTACCAAGTTTTCATCATTTTGGGAAAGCGTTACTGCTTCTGGGAAACAACTCTCGTTGATGAATTTCCTAAACAAACGGTCAGTATTCTTTTCATCCTTGTGTGCCGACGCATATTCTTTAAACGAATACGGCTGTAGGTTTATAGCAATATATCTTCCTGTTAGAAGAGTCGCTAATTCACTTGAAAGTAAGTAAGCATAGACCCTGTAACATATAAATCAATATTCTTCTTAGTATATAGGCTATTTACTAATCTCTCGAAATCATTAATTAGTTGTACTTCATCTAAAAAGATGTAGTATTTTTCTTGAGGGTTTACTTTCTCTATTATTTCATCATAAAGTGCTATCCAGTTTGTAAGGTGCAAATCCTCTCTCTCTCTCTTCAAAATTGAGAAAGATAATATTTTCAGGAGCAGTTCCGTTCGAAATCAACTCATTCTTGAAAGCTTCTAAAAGGGTAGACTTTCCACATCGCCTTATGCCAGTAATAACTTTTATTAAGTTCTGGTCTTTGAGTTGCCTTAACCGCTTTAGATATGTTTTTCTGTCTACCATCTTACTATTTTAAAGCAAAGACAATGAATTAATGACGGAAAATGAACTTATCTTACATTTTCGTCATTAGCTTGTTTTTTTGCTTGGGCATAACTATTGGCTATCTGCAGCTGTATTGTGTATATATTCATTGCCCCATCGTAGTAGCAGCTGTTAAGAGGTTGAATAACAGCACAATGAAGAGTCTGAGTTTTTATGACCATTTTATTTGTTGTGTATATATAATCGCAGAAATACATTTTTAAATATCGTATTTAGTGTTCTAAGCCCTAATGATAAATGAAACCTTTTGTTATTATATAGTTTAATGACACTTTATGTAGCTTCTTTTGTAAACGTAGCACTTACAACCAACATATTATCAATTGCAAATTGATACAAAAAGAAAAAGCCCTCAGAAGGGCTAATTCAAACTCAACTATTTTTGCCAATCTTCTAACTCTTAATTTTACAGGGTTGTGCAACGACTACTATTGTTATCGCCTTTTTTGTTTCAGTTCTTTGTTTAGCATTACTTTTAGTCCTACATAATAATTTATTCCTTGATTTGATATTTCTAATGTTTTAAATCGAGAAAGATGGTCAATATACCTAGCATTTAAAACATTCCGAACTCCTGTACTAATTTCTATTGGATTGTTTTTCGTTTCAATTTCAAGATTTAAACCAATATTGATTAGATTGTAATCATTTGTTAGTGTTTCAAAAAGTCCTGTTCTGTTTTGTTGAAATTTATATATATGTTGAATAAATACATTTTTTAGTCGAACTTTTCCTTTGTAAATAGATTCTGCCCTTACTGTTGAATTTAATTTTGTTTGTGGAATTAAGGGTAGTGAGGTTCCGTTTCTATCCTCTGCAAAAACGGTGGAAAGATTACTTTCTAAATGTAACCAATGAATTTCATGCGGATGATAATGGAAACCCAACTCTCCCCCGTATAAGAAAGCATTTTTCTGTACATATTCAAAAACAGGACTGTTATCAATTAGTGTATTTATTGGTGAGAGAAAAATATAATTTTGAATAGAATTGTAAAAAGAATTTACCGAAAAACTAGAATGTTCGTCTTCGTAGTCAAGTGAAAAATCTATTTGAGTTGCATTTTCATTTGTAAGATCAGCATCTCCTTTTATGTAGCGATTGGTTCCATGATGTACACCCTCTGACAGTAATTCTGTAGTGTTTGGTGCTCGAAAACCATTTGAGATATTGGCTCTTAATTTTGTCTTTCCCATTTTATAAACTGTTCCACCTGAAAAAGCAAGTCCGTTATATGATTCTTTAAGCGAAGGAAAACTACCTTCATCCGTTACCATTTCTTTAGTGTCAATTTTTCGATAATCTGCTCTTATTCCACCTTGAAATTGGAGTTTATTTAATTTGAGATTTCCTATAAAGAACACGCCAAAATCTGTTGTGTTAGCATCTGGAATTAATACTTCTTCTCCATTGTTTTTGTTGCTCTGTGCCATTCCTTGTGAACCTACAATAAAGTCGAGGCGGTCTTTGTAAATTGGAGAATACCATTTCAGGTTGTACGTAAATGTGTTTAATTTTAAGCCCAATGCTTGATTAATAGCATCATCCTCAAATTCTTTTCGGTAGTTATTGGTATATCCTAAAGTAAAATTCAGTTTTGAATTTCCTGTAAATACAATGTTTTCAAAAGTTATATTATGATTGTCAATCGTTTGAAAAGGAAGTATAAATTTTCTTTGAGTAGAATTACTAAAAGTAGCATCTTCAACAATCCCATAATTGTTTTGAAGAAAACTGTGCCTGATGTTTGAAATCCAATTTCTTGTATTAAAGCCAAACGAACTTTTAATATTTCTTTCATCAAAACGAGTGTTAAATACTCGGTCAAAATTTGGTGCTTGATAATCTGCGTGAGAAGAATACGCACCAAAAAGATTGAGTTTTAATCTCCCTTTATGAATTTTAAAGCCAATATTATTTATAGAACCTAATGTGTTTGAATGAAACTTTGTTTGTGCAAATCCTTCAACTGTATTCTGATTTGCATAACGTTCATCAATAAAATAGAGAACGCCACCCAAAGCATCCGAGCCATAAAGCAATGATGCTGGTCCTTTTATTACTTCTACGCTTTCAATTCCTACTTCTCCAACTCCTAAACCATGCTCATCTCCCCATTGTTGATTTTCAATTCTAATTCCTTGGGCATAAGTAACTATTCTGTTTCCTGACAAACCTCTAATTACAGGTTTTCCAATTCCTGCTCCTGTTGTAGTTTGTGCAACTCCTGAAATAGTACTAATGGCTTCTGCTAATGTTAAAGGTGAGGTCTGTTGTAATTGAGTAATTTTATTATGTTCAATATTTACTATATTTTCACTTTGCAACCTTCCTTTTGGTGCAGAAATTGCAATTTCATCTAATTCAAAATGACCTTTTTCGAGATAAAAAACTTTTTTTCTTGCAGTGTCAACCTTTATAATTTCATCAATGCTATTATAACCAATAAACGTTATTAGAATCCGAGCCTCTTTTTGATTGAAATATTTAAACTGGAACATTCCATTTACATCAGTTGTAGTTCCTGTTCTTAAATCCACAAAATAGACTTGTACATTTGATATTGGCAATTTAGTTTCATTATCTAAAACAGTTCCTGTAAGATTTTGCCCAAAAGAAATAGTTGCTATAAATAATAATAGGGAGGTACTTATAATGTTTTTCATATTTAGTTTTATATTTGTAACAATGTTGCAAATATAAGTATTACTTCAATAAATGCAACAATGTTGCAATAATATTTTTATGACGAATTTATTAAAGATTAAAAAGATAAGTGAAACACCTTTTAGAAAAGAAGTGTTGGGAATCTTCAGTAAGTATAACAATGCTATTCCTTTATCAATTATTGAGAAAGAATTAAAAGAGTACAACCGCATTACACTTTATCGAACGATAAAAATTTTTATAGAAAAAGGAATTATTCACGAAATCACATTGAGCGGTAATCAGTCTAATTATGCACTTTGTAAAGAAGAATGTAGTACCGTTGCACATCATCAGCACATCCATTTTAAGTGTAAAGGGTGTAATAAAATCTTCTGTGTTGAAGCAGATAAATTTCCTACAATAATACTCCCAGGGTATAAAATTGAGCAATTAGAAATACAGGCTACTGGATTATGCAAAAGTTGCAGTGCTTGATAAATTCTTGTTTTTTTTAATTCCAACTAACGTCAAAGTTAGTTGTTGATTCTCAGTTATTTA
>PIVJ01000573.1 GCA_003353955.1 Bacteroidota bacterium
AAGTTTTTAAACTCTTTAGAGTGTCCAAAAGTGATGTATTATGCAGTAGATGCAAATAATAACATTATTGGAGTTGAAAGAAACGGTTCTTTTTGGGGTTTTACAGTCCAAGAAAAAAGCATTTATTCTAAATTTATTCCTGCGACAAGTACAACAATCGCAAAGAATCAATTAAATTTTACTTTGGATGATTTAGTTCAAGATAAAGATATTAGCTTTATTGATCAGGTTGGGGCTGATTTATTAGGAGCTAACGGATTGATTGATGTAAATTTAGCTGAAGGCAGTATTTCAGGTACTTTTGAATCTGTTGGAGTTGTTGGAACTTTGACTTATGGATCTTGTAACAATAAATTAAAATATACAGCAGGAACTGGATTAACTGACTGGATTGTTTACAACAAAACACAAGCGTCATCTATTGGAGTGGCTACTGTAACAGTAACAGACGGAAATATTTATGATATTGGTTTTATTGCTCAAAATAGTGGTGATGTCATTCAAGTTTCAGTTGGAAAAGAAGGTTTTGCTTCTGAAATAATCGAAATTACTTTCCCTTAAAAGTAATGTTTCTATACCTTAAAAGCCTATTATTAATTTAATGGGCTTTTTTTGTTTATTTTATCGTATAATATTTTAGTATCTTGTATCATGGACGGAATAATCAGTTTATACGCTTTTATCGACCTTGAAGGAAAAGAGGATGATATCATTCAAGAAATCACAGAGGAACAAGAAACTCAGGATTTTTTGATTAACTTATTACAGGACCAATTATTTACTACTGGAGAAGATGGGAACGGTGTATCTTTGGGTGATTATTCGCCAGTTACAATTGCTATAAAAAAGAGAAAAGGACAGCCAACGGACAGAATAACGTTAAAAGATACTGGAGAATTTTACAAAAGCTATTTTATTGTAGCTTATACTGGTGGTTTTGTAGT
>PIVJ01000574.1 GCA_003353955.1 Bacteroidota bacterium
AAAACTATGGCTACCAATTAGCCTTAGATAACCTTCAAAACCAATTATAATATGAAACCAAATATAAAATTACACGACCACTACGAATTCACATCGGTACAAAGAACATACGATATTGTCGATCAGTTCTGTACTGCCAGAGTAACTGTATACGCTATGGTTGACAGTAACAATATTGTTGACATATCCGAGAGTGAAATATCATTCCTTATCAACAATAAAAAAGTTAAGTATGACGGCTTTAAAGATTTATACATCTCTCTATATAGTGAGTATGACTTTAGTATCTATTGCGGAGAGTGCATTAAAGCTAGCGAAGATGCAGTGAAAAGAAAATACTCTAAATTCCAAAACATTATATAATATGATGTACGGTTTAAGATGTAACAACGGAAAAGAAATCGATATGACTCACTATGTACTGAAACAAATGCAAGGTGAGATCACACGTGAAGAACTACAAGAACGAATTAACTACTATAAAACAACTAACTTATGAATATTACCGAAACAGATTTAACCGTATCACAAAACTTAGCACAAGTTTACTATATCAAAGACGGATTTATATCTATCACCGCAACTGTGTATGCTATACACGAACCCGGTGTGTGGGAAAAACCTGATGTCCACGATGTAGATCTTGAATTCTATCTTAACTCTAAGCGATGTAACTATAGTGCATTCAAAAAACTATATAACGAATTATTCGGTGAAAATGCCTACACTAAATACGTAGACAAAATAGAAGACCTAATTGAAACTAAATTCTTAACTAAATACCTAAAATCATGAGTATAACACAAATGTTTACTATCGCAAACCGACTGTACCCAGGTACAAACTACTACGATCTAACTAGAGATCAAATGAATAAAGTAATGAATGTCTATATGGATTACAACTAATGCAGACGGAATACGATCACCTGTAGATAATATAA
>PIVJ01000575.1 GCA_003353955.1 Bacteroidota bacterium
TCATAGGGTGATGATTGTGCCATATTAAACCTGAAATAATGGTAAAATTTTCAAGGGATCTCATTTGAAAATTAAATATGGTTGTATAGTATAGAGGCTTTGTTGAAAAAATACAACAAACGTTGAAAAATATAAACAATATAAGAACGATAAAAGCGGAGAACCTAACAAAAACATGCTGACGGATAAACCGCAGATGTTTGCAGTTAGCAATCAAAGCACTATGCTTAACACAAAAGGATATATTAACGATGGACTATGCAAATCAAATTGTAATAGATAAATTTTCAATAAAATATCAGAACGATATACTGAACCTTATAGTCAACATACAGCAAAAGGAATTTGACATTGATATCACTGCGGCAGATCAGCCCGACCTCTGCGACATCAAAGACTTTTATCAAAAGGACAAGGGTAATTTTTGGGTAGCTTTATTCAATAAAGAAGTAGTTGGAACTGTAAGCTTACTTGATATTGGTCATGACCAGGCCGCATTAAGAAAAATGTTTGTCAACCAGGGATATAGAGGAAAGAAATATCAAGTTGCATTCTTACTTTTGAACACACTTTTAAATTGGGCACAATTACATAAAATCAGAGAAATTTATTTAGGCACAACACCAAAATTTCTGGCGGCCCATCGTTTCTATGAGAAAAAAGGTTTTAATAAAATCGCCAAAACATCTTTACCAAGCGCTTTTTCAATCATGAAAGTAGATACTAAGTTTTATAAATATGAACTATAATCCATCAATTTTCAGAAGGAGCTCAACATGCCATTTGTAAATGAAAAGATTTTGAAAAATCAATTTGATGAGCCAACCCAAATCCACCGCCTAATTTTTTATACACCCATCCAAAGCTAAATCGGGGGATTTTTTTTAAGATCGTGCGCCTATTTCGACAGAACTGAATTTTTCGAGGGCCAAACACTTATGA
>PIVJ01000156.1 GCA_003353955.1 Bacteroidota bacterium
ATTTCCAGGGTACTAATTACTTTTTTTTTTAATTACCACTTTCGAATCCCTGGAAGGACCACACTGACCTTACGAAAAGCCATTCGGGTAAGTTTGTATCGACGCTTTACGCTTTTACTCTTCTATATATCCCTCGTTGTTTTTTACGACGCAATTTTCTTGGTCTACAACCATTATGTGGAATACGAAAAATAAAAAAAATTTTATTAATTCTCAAATTTTGAACTCGACGTAGTGCTCGTAGTATACCAATATAACGATCACCTATTCCTCTCCAATAAATAGAAAGAGGCGAAAGAGAATATTTTTTTGCAATATCTCCTAGCTTAAAAATCAAATGCCGAAGAGCCAAAAAACTTTTTCTTTTACCACCTTTGAACCCCAAATTTCCAAAAGAAGCACAATAAAAAGGTTGCCCCCTTATATTAGTAAGTGTGCCTACAATATTTCTTTTACCACATGTAAGATAAAGAATTCCTTTTGTTTTAAGTGTTCTTTTTTTTTCTTTTATAGTCACTTTAATCGTTTCCATTTTTTTTGTGTCCTAGCATTTGTATGAGTACGTTGACCACGAACAGGTAGTCCATTTTTTTGTCTTATACCACGGTAGGTCCTTATATTAATAAGACGTTGACATTGATCTTGTTTTTCTCTCTTAAGTTCTTTACCTAGAGTTCGTTTAAATTTTTCCAATTCTTCTTGAAAAAGAAGAATATGAGAATTACGTAGATCATGTCCTCGACTGTCTTGTTGTATTCCGTATTTTTTACAAAGTATTTTAGAAGTTTTATCTCCAATACCATAGATTTTCTTAAGACTTTGTTTAAGAGGATTTATAGAAGAAATTTTTGTATTTTTCAAAAAAGCCATTTTTTTTAAAGAATAATATGACACCATCACAACGTAATTATCGTCCCTTGGATAGACAAGGTCTTATAAAGATTCGATCTCTAAAAGCATTTACAAAAAGACATATTTCCCCAAAAGGACGAAATGGTCATATTGTAGCTTGGCATAGAGGAGGAGGACACCCAAAAGCATGGCGTCGTCTGAATTTTTTTACTGGAATCGTAGAAGGTTTGGAGAACGACCCTCATCGTAGTCCTTGGTTGGCCAGATTGTTTAATCCAGATTTGCATAAACATGGTTATATTCAAGCTTCTAATAAAATTCAACGTGGGAGTTTGATAACAAACGATCCGTCAACAGGATGTTATATTTCTCTAATTAATATCCCTATTGGTTCTTTGATTCATAACCTTAATAGTTCTATATTGCGAGCTGCAGGTACTTGTGGACATCTAATTCAGAAAACAATAACACATGGACGTGTAAAACTTGCTTCTGGAGAACAACGTTATTTTTCTCTAAATTCACTTGCTAGTATTGGTAGACTTTCAGGAGAAAATCGAAAAATGACTCGATTGGGAAAAGCAGGACGTAAAAGATGGCTAGGACGTCGTCCTAAAGTAAGAGGAGTTGCAATAAACCCTGTAGATCATCCTCATGGTGGAGGAGAAGGACGAACTAGTGGAGGAAGACCTTCAGTCACCCCTTGGGGTAAGCCTACAAAATTATGAGATCACGTTGGAAACTACCTTTTTTTGAAACTCCAATAAAAATGAGGTACCGTAATGGTTCTCCACGAGTTATATCTCGTTCTGCCACTATTATACCATCTAGTGTTGGACTTCAACTATTTGTTTATACTGGAAAAAATATTGCTAACTTTAAAGTTACTCAAGATATAGTAGGTTATAAGGTTGGTGAGTTTATTCGAACTCGAGGTCGTTATCAATATAAAAAAATTAGAAAAAATAAAAAATGATAGGCCAAAAAGCAAATATTTTGAATCTACGATCCTTTAATCGTCCTTATCAATTTAATACACTTTGGGCTGAAAATGATCTTCATTTTCAGTATCAAGAAATTGTTAACTTGCTTACAAGACTTTTCCCTCAATTTTACTTGAATAATTTTTATATTCGTCGACATTACGGTAAATTGCAATTTCAGATTGAAATACTCTCTTTGTATAAAGGGAAAATTCCAAAAAATTTTAAACAAACTTTGCCTAGTGTACAAAATTTGGCAACTTGTTTGCAAATTTATACGGGAGCACCACAGATCAAAATTAAAATAGTAGTAAATGTACTTCCTAAAACTTTGATTAGTTCTGATAGTCGTAAGTTTTTTAAAAAGTTTCGAAATGAATTCTTTTTTTGGCAAAGCCTAAATTTGGCAACGGCTCTTATAGAAGGTAAAGCAAAAGCTTGTGTATTGGTAACTTTTTTGGATCAATGTATTCGACGAAATAGAAAGCGTCAACGTTTTCTCCCTTATATGAAAAAAGTGTTGCTCTGGCATTTTCATAAAACTCATAATATTCAAGGACTTAGAATTGAGATTAAAGGTCGGCTTAAACGTAAATCTCGCACTAGAAAATGGATCGCTCGTATTGGATCTGTATCTCGTCAAACTTTTGCTCTTCCTGTAGACTATGCTATAGGAGAATCTTTTACCGTCTTTGGCACTATTGGTATCAAAGTATGGATTTGTCCTTATGTTGAATCAACCACGAAAAACAAAATTTAAAAAATACCATAAGGGTCGTCTGGGCTCTGCGCTCTGTGGGCTTAAATCTAAAGGCTTGGAACTAGGTTGTTATGGTCTTCAAGCAAAAGAAGGAGGGTATGTAAAAGTTTGTCAATTGGAGGCAGCTCGTCAGACTATTAGTCGTCATCTTCAACGTCGTGGAAAAATTTGGATTAAAATTTTTCCAGATTGGGCTATTACTTCAAAACCTACAGAATCTCGTATAGGTAAAGGTAAAGGAAAAGTGGCACATTGGGTTTGTCGTGTAAGACCTGGTAAAATTATTTTGGAAGTAAGTGGAGTTTCTTGGTCTCAAGCTTCTAAAGCTTTGAATTCGGCAGCTCATAAAATTCCTATTGCTCTTTCTCTACGCCAAAATAAATTATATATGCGTATCCCAATAATTGTGCAGCCTTTTAATACAAATCAGGCATATCTCAGTGAGAATTATCATCTTGGAGTACATAGTATAGAAACTTTTTATCTCCATACTCGAAATTGTTTGGAGGATAATGGTAAAATATTTATTCGAAACCTAATTTCTCCTAATATTTTGTTGGATTTGCATTCTTTTCCAAATCCTATTTTTTCTATAAAACATAGGGATCCATATTTTATTAGTAACTCCGTTCTAAGACGGAGACCAAAAACTTTTCTAGCAACATGGCCAAAATCAAAACAATATCGAAAACCTTCTATAAGAATCAAAAATGGGAAAAAATAGAAAATTATACCATACTAGCTTTCTTCTTTGAAGAAATTGATAAAATAGAAGGTTGGCATCTTTGTAGAGTACCACCTAAACTGACGAATATTAATGGTTTTCAAGGCCCTAGAACATTCGTATTGGGTACTAATAAAGAGAATATAACTGCTCTAGATAATTTGTCTAAATCATGTCTTGGTATCCTGTGGAAAAATAAGTGGTATACAATACGAACTTCTCCATTTAAAAAAAAACAAGAAGTCAATCTTGAATGGATTTATAATCTAAATTATTTCAATATTCGATGGCTTCGTCTTGTAAAAAAAGCAAATGACGCCCAGTATTTTTAATTATATTATAATTGCTACCATTCTATTTTCTATAGGTTTGGTAGGTATTCTGTTGAATCGTTCTAATCTTTTGGTTGTGCTAATGTCAATTGAAGTTCTTTTGCTTTCTATTGATCTTAATTTTATCGCTTTTTCAGTTTACCTTGATGATATTGTAGGCCAAATATTTGCACTTTTTGTTCTAACTTTGGCTGCTTCTGAAGC
>PIVJ01000157.1 GCA_003353955.1 Bacteroidota bacterium
ATATATCCGGTTGATCCTGCCGGTATCTCATCTCTTAGTTTAAAGATTAATCCATGCATGTGTTTGGCACGATAACAGTGCCTGCGGACGGCTCATTAAAACAGAGATAACCTAACCTCCATTATATTCGGATAACTTTGCTAATTGTGAGGATAATACGTGACGTTAAGCGCTCTGCGCAAAACCTCTCATATAGTTGCAATAAAAGGAAATTGAGTGGTCGTATAGATAATATCAGCGGTGGAAGGGTCTCTGCTCTATCAGCTACTGACGGTTGTGTATTGGACAACCGTGGCTTTTACAGATAACGAGGAATTCGGGTTTGATTTCGGAGAGAACGCCTGAGAAACAGCGTTTACAGCTAAGGTTGGCAGCAGGAGCGAAAACTTTTCTTATGAGCGAGTGCTTGAAAAGGTGACGAACTGTATCAACATCAGCTTATTGTTGATGATTGAAATGGGAAGTACGTAAATGATACTTCGAGTAGCTAGTTCAGGGCAAGTCTGGTGCCAGCAGCCGCGGTAATACCAGCTGAGCTAGGGATGGATAATATTGTTGCAGTAAAAACATCCGTAGTCACTATTGGACCTTGGGCCGACATCTTAGTCGGTACAAAGTTTACTAAAACAACTCCACGATTAAATTAGAATGATAAATTTTTATGGTGAATAGGAAAGCGTGGGAAATCTGATGAAACCTTTGCTGAGAGTGTAACAATTGGTAGAGGAATAAACAGTAAGAATAAGTGAGGGTAGTGATACTTACCAGCTAGAGGTGAAATTCAAAGATTTGGTAATGATCAACGACTGCAAAGGCATCTGTCCAACTTATTTTTGGTGATCAAGGATCAAAGTCGGGGGATCGAAGAGGATTAGATACCCTCGTAGTCCCGACCCTAAACTATGTCAACTAGTGATTGGTAGGAAAAATACTCTATCAGAACCTTAGCAGATATGAAAGTCTTTGGACTCTGGGGGGAGTATGGTCGCAAGGGCGAAACTTAAAGGAATTGACGGAACGGCACCACCAGGGGTGGAGCGTGCGGCTTAATTTGACTCAACGCGGGAAACCTTACTAGGGTAGGACAATAGAATGATTGACACGATGCACGTCGTTTCTTAATTGATTGGGTGGTGGTGCATGGCCGATCTTAGTTGGTGGGGTGACTTGTCTGGTTAATTTCGATAACGAACGAGATCCGAGCCGTTTCGTTGTATATCATAAGAACTCTTGTGATGTATATCAAAATGGACCATCTGCTCAAGCAGAAGGAAGTGACGGGCTAAATCAGGTCTGTGATGCCCTTCGATACTCTGGGCGGCACGCGCGCTACAATGGACAGCGTAAAGTGTCACTCTGTTGAAAAACAGGGTGGATCACTGAAACTGTGTCTTGATTGGGATAGTCTTTTGCAATTTTCAGACTTGAACTAGGAATCCCTTGTAGGTGCAGTAAAGAATACTGCTCCGAATACGTCCCTGCCGTTTGTACACACCGCCCGTCGTTTCTTCCGACTGGTTCTCATTGTGAATGACGAGGACAGTTTCGACTGAATTCGTTGTGAATGCTGGGTATTGGAGGAAGAAAAAGTCGTAACAAGGTTATCGTAGGTGAACCTGCGGTAGGATCATTAACTTTGATAAACCGTTATGTTGTAATAAATTTCTATCTAAACAAATCTAAATGTCTTTATAGGTGGATCTTCGGATAGGGGAGCGAGTAAGAGAGGAGTTTATACTTTACTTCATAGTGAAACGCAATCTTTCTAACTATGCTACTTGAATTTCTGAAAGGGTTACTTATGTAACTATACTGTTCCAGTGCCGACATAATCCATCTGCCGTCAAATTTTATTTGTACGGCATTCATTCTAGCAATGTTTACAGTGCTTAGAACGACTATAACTTGAGCTTGGGGCAGGGTAGATATAGTACTGAATTTAAGCATATTAATAAGTACTCAAGAAAATAAAAATGAGACCCTTAGTACTGGCGAAGGAAACGGGAGAGCGGCTAGCCAATACCTCTTGGGTGATTGTGTTAATGAAAAATCAATTGTTTGACCCGGAATCTGCATCGGACTGTGCGGTAACTTTGGTGATAATCCATAAATCGGTGACGACGTTGTTATTTCACTAAGGAGTAGCGTTACTTCAAAATGTAGCGTGAAGTAGGAGGTAAGAACCTTCTAACCGTGATCAAATCTCTTATTCCGATAGAGAAACAGTACCGTGAGGGAAAAGTGAAAAGACGACTATAAAGTCCGTTAAAAGAAACTAATCTATAAAGGTAGAACGTTGCTTGCATCTATGTGGTGGATTGAGAACCCTCCACGATAGCTAGGCTCAAAAAGTCTAGTGAGAAGATGTCAGCAACACCCGTCTTGAAACACGGACCAAGGAGTCATTCTATACAGTGAACTGCTGCGCAAAGCGTGGAAGTGAACCAAAACTCTATCGAATGGACCCGAAAGGTGGTGAACTATTCCTGAGAGGGTATAAGCCAGTGGAAACGCTGGTAGATGACCCGTGTGATACTGACGTGCAATTCGTTCATTTTACTTAGGAATAGGGGCGAAAGACTAATCGAACCATCTAGTAGCTGGTTCCTCTCGAAGTTTCTCCTAGGATAGCGGACATGATAAGTGATCACATAAGTTAGAGCAATGTTTTGAGGATACGGGGACGAACGTCCTTGGCCTAGTCACAAACTACTAAACTATGTAAGGGCTATTTTTAACAACATAGTTCCCGTTTGACACTCATGTCTCGTGGACCGTTTTTGGTAAGCAGATACGGTGCTTTGGAATGCTCCAAGCATGATGGAAAGGGATAAGACTCTTCGTTTATTTCTTTAAAAGGTGTTTATACATTTAGACAGTCCGAGGATGGCCATGGAAGTAGGAATTCCCTAAGGAGTGTGTAACAACTCACGGACCGAATGGATAAGCCCTTAAAATGGACTGTGTTAAAACGATGGGCCCGTATCATCATAGCTCGGTGGTTGCCGAGTTTGTAGAGAGGTGTGCCCATGGAAGTGAGTTGCTGCTTTGAGGCAGTGGTGATCTGTGGGTAGTGTTGATCTTGGTAGAAGTAGCAGCATTGCAGTCTAAACTGTAAGACGGAAGTAGGAAAGGTTTTTGTGGATACATTATATGGCTGTAAGTGAACCGATCTTAACGTATTTAAAAACGGAAAAGGGACCAGGTGTTTATTCCTGGGTCTGAGGATATTAAACAGCGGCGACGCAGTATATACTAACTTGTCTTGGGTTTCTCATCTGAATGCGTTTTCTACGCTTCCTAACTCCTGGTCTTTTGTTGAGGAGATTTACTCTAAGATACAAAAGAAGGGCAGAAATTATATGATCATCATAAGATTGAGTAACCATTGCGCTTATGAAAAGTGTATAGATAATCCTCGGTTCGTACCAATAACCGCATCAGGTCTCTAGGGTTCAAAGCCCTTCGTGTGTGGAGTAAAATAGGCTAGGGAAGTCGGCAAAATAGATCTGTAACCTTGGGAAAAGGGTTGGCTCTGCGGGCCACAGAAAAGATGCATATGCATGTGACTTCTCAGATTTTATCTGTGGATGTCTCGGCTGTGTTGAATTTCTGGTAATGCCTAAGTAGAACTGAGACAATAAGGGGAATCCGACAGTTTAACTAAAACCAAGCACTCTGTTTGTTTATACATAAGTACAGAGTGTGAATTCTGCCCGGTGCTTTGAATGTCAATGTGAGGAGACTCATTTAAGCGCGGGTTAACGGCAGGCGTAACTATGACGCTTTCAACGTAGCAAAATGCCTCGTCATCTAATTAGTGACTCGCATGAACGGATTAATGAGATTCCTAC
>PIVJ01000576.1 GCA_003353955.1 Bacteroidota bacterium
GTGTTAAAAACAAATAGATATAATTTTAATTAGACATAAAAAATAAGAAAAGAAAAAGGGGTACCCCATGAGTAACAGCTTCTCCAATATCCAGATACTTGGGGTACCCCTAAAAATGATCCCCTCTGGGGGTCATTCTAGGCTGAATAATTCTTAGAGATTTAATCCAATCTGTCTGAAATTGCATCTAAAATCATAACAGGTATCTTTTCTGGTGATTTTAATGTAAATTGTAAACATTGATACCTTCAGGTAGATCCCTAAGGAAGATAAGTTTGTGACATACCAATATTTGGGGAATGGACATTAAGGTAGCACACCACCAATTCCTATTCCCATAGGGTCCCATGTTAAATTGGGCATGTTCGTCCCTATTTTAAGAATTGATCTGGAGATTCGGCTGATACATGGGTGGTCCTATTGGACAAAACTGTATCTAAATTGCATATTTTAAAACTAAACTGAACAATTTATCAGATTCAGTTTTCTATAATATGAGGTCAAAGAAGACCTATGGGGTACCCCCTTGAGGGGGTTCATTTTTGGTCCATTTCTGTCATAAAACTGGATGACTACCATTTTGCTATACCACCCCTCTAGGCTGATCTAGAGATTCGAGCTATACCACACCTAACCACTGATATACATCTATGTCTGTACAGTAATTATATGTTTTAAAATGAACAATTTATCTGATTCAGTTTTTCTCGATGTGAGGGTAAAGGGTCCCCTTCCCCTTTTAGGGAGGTACCAACTTGTTCACCAAAAGTGCAGATTTGATGGTGTGCAACCTTACTTCCGGATCTCAAAGCTCGCACCTTGCAAAACATAGTGCCGAGAATGTTATACCATATTAACCAGGTGCCTCTCTACTTTCATAAAATATATCAACCTGCCTTCTTCTCCATCACTCAAAGATTATAGGGGACACTGAAGGA
>PIVJ01000577.1 GCA_003353955.1 Bacteroidota bacterium
CCTCCTGTAAATGAAATTAGCTTCGTACAATATCGAACATTGATATTTTGAGATGAAGTTTAGTAGATATACTAATGGGAGATAGGTAAACTTAGATTCCCTCTTTGGTGCCCAGAAGCACTCAAACTTGGATTTTTAACAGATTGATGCCAAAGGTCACAATGACCTCTGAGGTCAAATGTCAAGGTCATTTTATAATTATCTTGCCGAAAGAAACTTTCGGCAAGATATATATAACGGTCCCGTCCGTCCGTCCGTCCGTGCGTCCGTCCGTCCATCCGTCACAAGTCCCTCTAGCGCCTACACTATTGCCATGATCTCCGCCAAACTTTGCACATTACTAGGGTTGGTACCAAGGATGTGCATGGGCATATTTTTTTTTTGACCCCACCCCCAGGGGGTGGGTGGGGGGGCCTCGAAAATTTGACAAATCCTAGTTTGGGCATTTCTAGGCACCAGAGAAGGAATCTAAGGTTACCTACCCCCCTATTTATGGGGTCAGGGACTTTATTGGTGACATGACCTCCAAGGTCAGAGGTCAAGGTCATGACCGAAATTGAGGTTAAACATTTCAAATCACATTAAAACACTATTCATTGATTTGGTAACCTTTCAAAACCAGTCTACAAAATTAAATGACCCATAAAAATTAAAAATATAAAATGACCTTGACCTTTGACCTCAGAGGTCATTGTGACCTTTGACCTTAATTTATTAAAATCTATGTTTGGGCACTTCTGGGTACCAGGGAAGGCCACTAAGGTTACCTATCCCCTATTTATGGAGTCAGCGACTTCATAGGTGGCATGACCTCCAAAATCAGAGGTCAAGGTCATGACCGAAATTGAGGTTAAACATTCCAAATCACATTAAAACACTATTCATTGATTTGGTAACCTTCCAAAACCAGTCTACAAAATTACCTGAGCCATAAAAAA
>PIVJ01000578.1 GCA_003353955.1 Bacteroidota bacterium
ATTGATGCTAGTAGTGATTTTAAAAAAGGGAAAAAACAAAACGAATTGCTAGAGGAACATATTAATAAAATTGTAAACGCTTATGATAGTGCTAAGGATGTAGATAAATATATGCGTATTGTAGAACTTTCTGAAATTGCTGAAAACGATTATAACCTTAATATCTCTCGATATATTGACACAACTGAACCAGAGCCAGAAGTAGATTTAGTAGCAGTGAAATCTTCTATTGACAAATTGAAAATAAAGGCCCAAGAAATTGATAATAAATTATCTGAACTTTTGAAAGAGTTAGGGATATGAGAAAACAGATTACCAAAACTCAAGAAATCAAAAAAGGTTTAATAAAGCAATTGCTAACCAAAGTCGATTCTACAGAATTTAAAAATTCACCTTTGGGTAAGATTCCTAAAAACTGGGAAATGGTGAAGATTGAAGAGGTTGCAGAAATTAAAATGGGTCAATCACCCTCATCATCAACTTATAACAAAGAGGGGAAGGGTGAATATTTGATTCAAGGGAATGCAGACATAAAAAATAGAAAGTCATTGCCTAAACAATGGACATCAGAGCCAATAAAAACTTGTAGTATTGGAGATATCTTAATGACGGTTAGAGCACCTGTTGGAAAGGTAGCAAAATCGATACATCAAGCATGTATTGGAAGAGGTATTTGTTCAATAATTACAAAAAAAGCTGATAATGAATTTTTATATCAATTTCTATTATCGTACGAATCTAAATGGAAAGCATTAGAGCAAGGCAGTACATTTACGGCAATAAATAATAACGATATAAAAGGTGTGAGATTATTAGCTCCACCACTTCCAGAGCAAAAAAAAATAGCAGAAATACTAAGCACAGTAGATGCTAAAATTGAAATTATAGACCAACAGGTAAGCAAAACTCAAGAACTTAAAAAAGGCTTGATGCAACG
>PIVJ01000579.1 GCA_003353955.1 Bacteroidota bacterium
GTAGCTACTTCATCAATCATGTTTTCTGAAACCGGCTTACTGCATTTATCTAAGTAGTTTAAAGCTTTGTCTGTTACAGTTTTTATAGCTTCTCTAATTTCTCTGTTATTAAACTTTAAGTCAGAGTCATTAAATTCTTTTAGTATCGCGTGAGCTAATACTGTAGCTGTAGTAGTTCCATCACCTGCTTCTTCCACTGTTCTCCTTGCTGCTTGCTTAACTAGCGAAGCTCCCATATTTTCCACAGGATCTAACAACACGGATAATTCCGCAACGGTTACACCATCTTTTGTTATAACTGGTATTCCTTGAGCGTCTTCAAAAATAACGCAGTCACCCCCAGCTCCTAATGTAGAAGCTACGGCTCTGGTTAATTTTTCAATACCCTTAAATACTTTATCTTTACCTTCGTTGCCGAAGCTAAACTCTTTTACTATTTGATTCATTAAATTAGATTTTATTATATAATCACATGTAATTTTAAAAAGCTACATGTTTATCCTAATTATTCTCCGTCATCTTCCGGCACAGGCTCCCCTATTACCAATGTTACCGAGGTTGGGTTGATCAATGACTCAATACTTGTTGCAATGTTAGTTTCTATAGCAGTAACTTGCTCTTCACCCATAGCGTTTTTAGTCCAGTCCACCACTTCTTCGTTTGTTAAATCCTCAAACGGTATAAAGTTTGGTATATCAGAAACATTTAATATTTGCGTGCCTATATTTCTTGCACTATAAGGATTGCCTTGTGGATCTAATATATCCGATACCCCTGTTACTATCCAGTGTACATTATACACCACATCCGTATTGCCTCCTTCTTGAGGATAAGCGTCTACTGTTTTACAATCCCATTCGTAAGTTACCATAATTTTTGTTTATTTATTTATTTATTTATTACCAATTATTTTCTTTTATAATTACCCAAGCAA
>PIVJ01000581.1 GCA_003353955.1 Bacteroidota bacterium
GGTACTGATATTTCAGAAATTGGATTTTCTAATTATAAAGGATGGATTCAGGACGGATACGCTGTAAAAGGTGGCTTTCGTTTAAATAGAGATTTAAGAGCATTACTTGAAAGCTTTTCAATTCAAGTTGTAGCGTGGAAAGATGGAACTGATGATTATTTCTTAATTCAAGAGAATAACTTTAATGTTTCAAATGCTATAATTGATTCAAATGGAAATCAACAGATATTTATTGACGATACGCAAGGTTTTAAATTAGCGCAATTGGACCAATTCAATCAAAAAGTATTAATCACTTCAAATACTCCTTATGTTGCTCCTTTTATTGAATATGGTTTTGCTTTAGGAATTAAAATAAATTGGCAGGAATGGCTTTCTTTGCCTGATGCTGATGTTATTTTTTACGATGTATTAGAACCAAATCAAGGGCTAAATCAAAACACAAGCCGTTATTCTTTAAAGGAAGGTTATACTTTGCAAACAATTGTAAAAACTGTTGTTTCACAAGATGGAATTAATACGGATTACATTAACAAAAGCGAGTTAATAGTCAATGATTTTGGTGAAATTGCTTCCGAAGATTGGACCATGCTACCAATACAAACGTTTGATTCTGCTGCTAATTCTTTAGAAGGCTCAATTATAACAAACGAATACGTAACAATAAGGGCAGAATTTCAACCAAATTTTGTAATTACTCCAGTATTAGATGATTATTATGGGATAATTCGTCTTGACAGACAGTTAAGTCAAGGCAATAAAGATATTTACGAAATGAGTTCAGTTCGTTCTATTCCACAAGATAATTTGCTGATACCTTTGGAGGGTGAAAGTCTTTTAAAACTATCTTTAAATGGAAATAATATTGTATTAGAGTGTAGAACAAATAAAAACCAAATTGAAGCGATTCCTTACAACCTATCTGCAAGA
>PIVJ01000582.1 GCA_003353955.1 Bacteroidota bacterium
AGGAGAATACCAAAGTGCCCCGAGAGCATAGCCAACAATAGCCGCTACCAAAACAGCCCACCAATTGAAAACACCAAAGTTAATAATGCATTCATTCATGATTAAATAGTTTAGTTAGACATTGGTTTATAGGAAACAATGATAACAAAATTATTTTACAAGCGCAATTACTTCAGTTTCAACTAACAGTTTGGGATCAACTAAGGCACTCACCTCAATCATCGTTGACGCGGGTTTAATTGTTCGGAAAAATTCGCCATGCGCCTTACCTACAAGGTCGCTGTTTCTGGAAATGTTAACAACAAAAATTCGCGATTGAACAACATCATTCATGTTCGCACCAACTTTCGCTAATGCTTTTTCAATCTTTTTTAGAATATAAATACTTTGAGTGTAGGCATCATTTTCTCCCACAATCCCTTCATCAGTATGAGCCGTTGTACCGGCAACAAACACCATATTGCCCACTCTAACAGCTCTTGAGTATCCTACAATATCTTCCCATTTTCCGCCTGAAGAAATATTAATTCTTTTTGCCATTAGAATTTTTTATTTAGAGATTTGAGACTTAAATTGTTGAAAGGCATCTTCAATATGATCATCCATTTTAAGCTGTAGGGCTTCATATGCCTCTATAAGTTTTTTGGCTTTTGTAGTTACCTCAGATGTTCCACCGCTTTTTCCACCCCTCTTCCGATCCAATAGTTGGTAGCCTAAAAGTTCTTCTGCCTTTTTTAAATCTCCCCATGCCTTACGGTAGCTTATTCCAATCTCATCAGAAGCGGCTTTTAACGATTTACTTTCTGCGATATGTTTAAGCAAACGGTATTCAGTTTCACCAACCGCTCCATCACCGGTAATAGATGAAAGCCAAACCTTGTAGTTGAGAAATACTTTTTGGTATCCGTTTTTGTTTTTTAGTCTCATTTC
>PIVJ01000583.1 GCA_003353955.1 Bacteroidota bacterium
TTTATTAATTTGGAAGATCTCCATAATAATTATGGGGCTGGATGGCTCTGTACAAATTTCTCCTTAGAAGCAGAACTATTAGGAAGGAGTATTTATGATAAGCCAGATAGTCGTTTTGCCCTAGATAATGGAACAAATAGACAACATGATATTTCTCGTGATTGGACGTATGGTATTCCCATTGATCTTTTAGGTGTTGTTTTAAATACTCCCTCAAATGATGGATCAAAGCATCATAGCATAACAGATGTTTTTACAGGAGATAAAAATGCAGATGTTACAGACTTTAACAATTATACAAAGATAGATTTTTCTATAGGAAAAATTTATGAAGGAGATGAGATTTTTGAAAGAATTGATCCTAATGAATATGCTACAAGATATGTTGATACCTACCTTAACCCTTCTTTTTTTGGAGAAACACATGTAACAGTAAAGATGCATAAATATAATTTCGATAATGGTGTCGCTACAACAACTTATGATGGGGGAAACATAAGTGAATATATTTCAAAGACATGGGACCCTTTTGACAATAACGGAGTTCTAGGAATGAAGCTAACTTTCTCTCCTTCAAAAACGTTTGAATCTAATCCAGACATATTGGCCGAAGCTTATCAAGAAATTGAAGATTCTGAAGTTACGGGAATCCTTTTTCCAAACAATACGAAGTTCTCAACGACAATTACTAATGGTCGAAATCCTGATCCAAGTAAAAGAGAACACTATAATTTCCCAATCGTTTCTACACATTATGCAGAAGCAGGGGAATTCACCAAAGAAGAAGAAATTATCCACTATGTTGAAGACACACAACTTCCAACATATGATTTCGCAACTAGTACTTTTTCAGATGCTTCTGGAAGTCCTGTTACAGTTACCACAAGAAGAGATACTATTAATCGAAGCTGTAATGGATTAGTTGGAAA
>PIVJ01000158.1 GCA_003353955.1 Bacteroidota bacterium
CTTTAAGGCTGTTATGGGATACCACAAGTTGGTATTTACCTTTATCGCCTTTTTTGTAAGTAGAAACAAAACCATATCCTAAGTACTCATATTTATGAGGTTTTAGAATCGCACTTTTGCTTTGATTAACTTCCAGATGTAAACTTTTCCTGATAAAACGGCTAATGTTTCGTTTTACTCTGTGAGCAGATTTTCTGCTTCTTAGGAAGATACTAAAGTCGTCTGCGTACCTGACAAAACATAGTCCTCTTTTTTCTTATATAGGCTATCTAAAATATATGCCTAGTCCACAACTTTTACGACTGATCCATTTTCAGGATCTTTTTTCTATTTAACTATTTCAACGAATTCTACTTCAAACAGAAGGGGGGTGTAAGGTGCGATTGGTTGTCTTCCTTGTGGGCCATACCCTAATTTTGAAGGTATAAGCCATAGCGCCTTACCTCCTACCCTCATTAATTTGATTGCTTCATGCCAGCCGGTAATAATACCTGGTGCATCAATTTTAAATTGTAATGGTTCATTTCTGCCATATGAAGAATCTATGGTGTCGCCAGTCAAGGTTGTTAGTACATAATGTACCTTCACGTCGTCGCCACTAATTGGAATCTCACCGTCTCCTAATTTTGTTTCAATATAATAAAGACCACTTTCAGTTGGAATGACCCTTATTTGATTGTCCGTCAAGTATTTATTTATAGTGGTTATTTCTTCAGCCTTCAAGCGAGAACCTTCTGCTTCTTGGATAGCTATTTTCTCTTTTTGCCACTCTTCTTTATTTTTGATATCGATGATTTCTATATCGTATACCAAGGGTGTGTATGGACCAACTTTACCACCAGCCCCTCTATCTGCAAAAGCTAAACTGGATGGAACCAAGAAACTTGCTTTTCCGTCCTTTCTCATTCTTCCAATCCCTTTGTTAAATCCTTCAGTATCAAATCTGGTTCCATACTCAAAATCTATTGGTTCACCTTTATCCAATGTAGAAAATAATACTTCTCCATTTAATAACTTTAGACTATAATTCATGATCACGATTTTTCCAGAGTCTACTTTGGTGCTTCTTCCTCTTTTTGTACTCATAAAATATAAACCATCTTCATCAGGTAATATGGTTATATTATTTTCAGTGACATAATTAGCAATTAATTCAATCTCTTTCTGCTCCAATACTTTTAATTCAGCAAGACGTGCCTCCCGAGCCTCTTCCGGTGTCTGAATCTTTCGTAGTTTCATTGTAAAATACAGAAAACTAGCACTATCCAGAGAGGGAGGTAAGCTTGGTGCTCCAGCAGTGATAAGAAAAAATGAATCTGCTTTCAAAATAAAAGATGCACTATCTCCTAAAGTCAACATACTCATACATTCATAAATATCTCCATTATATTGAGGCTCTTTAAGGTCTATTTCAAAAGGTTGGCCTTTCTCATAACTATCAAATAATACAGTATCTTCCGCTCTGTAAACCATATCAATCGTTAGAATCTCACCCAATTGTGGTTGAGTGCTATCATTATCAACAAGGAATTTGTATCGCATCCCTGAATCAGTTTTTGTATATCCTGAAGATTCTGAATTACAGGTTGTACCTAAAAGCAATATAGTAAAGCTTACTACAGCTAGAGTTAAAATATTTTTCATAAATGGCTGAATTGGATGGTAATGTTATATTTTATATTATTTAAAAACGCGAAGATAATAAATTAATAGTTTCAATCAGTAACGGATCAATTAATTAAATTTGAACATACCACAGACAAAAAAACTAACTGGAAAGTTCCTTTTTATAAAGTTTTAATAATTTTGTAAAATTTGCAATTGTCTCTTCCAGAGAAACATACGAATTCCCTCCGGAAGCCTTTTTGTGTCCTCCACCATCAAAGTATTTTTTGGCAAAGATATTAACATCGAATTTATCTTTTGATCTGAACGAAATTCTAATGTATTTATCGCGTTCCGTAAATAACACTGCTAAATTAATCCCGTTAATAGATAAAGCGTAATTCACCACTCCTTCAGTATCACCTATCTGGAAGTTAAATCTATCTAAATCATCCGCTGAAAGGTGAATATAGGCTGTATTGTAATTGCGAAGCACTATGAGTCGTTCGCTCAAACAGTATCCTAATAAATTCAATCTATCTTCCGAAAAAGTATCATACAACATATGATGAATATGTTCTCCATCCAAACCTAATCCAATCAGAAATGCTACAACCTCATAGGTAGCCGAATAATTGCAAGAGTAACTAAATGAACCGGTATCAGTTACAATCCCGACATATAATCCTTCTGCTATTTCATTATCAATTAATTTCTGATCCCCTGCACGCTCAATCAGGTTATAAACCAACTCAGCTGTTGAAGAAGTTTTGGTTGTCGAATACACCAAATCAAATGAATTGTCCGGGTTTACATGATGATCAATTAATACTCTTTTTCCAATAAACTTTTGCAATTGATCTTTTAAATCCCCGGCTCGATGAAATGCATTGTAATCCAGGCTAAATATTATTGAAGCCTTAGCAATCAATTTTTTTGCCAGTTTCGCTTCTCGCTTATATACAACAATGCGATCAGAACTCTTCATCCATGCAAGAAAACCTGGAAACTCGTTCGGAATAATTACGGTAACATCATGTCCTTTCAGTGTTAAGTATTTGTATAACGCTAATGAAGATCCTATGGCATCTCCATCAGGGTTTTTATGGCTTGTAATTACAATTGATCCGGAATTTGAATCGATTAATGAGTTAATGTTTTTTATATTGCTATTTATCAAGTTATTATGTATTAAGTTTATTAACTTCAGTTTAAAAATAATTGCTAAAATTACTATAAAATATTAGTACTTTTGTACGAAATAAATTAAATTTAAAAAAGAATGAGCGGATACAAGACTTTCACAATGATCAAACCCACGGCAGTGAAAAATGGACATATTGGATCAATATTAGACATGATTAATAATGCTGAATTCAGAATTGTAGCAATGAAATTAACAAAGTTATCGTATGAGCGAGCTGAAAAATTTTATTCAGTTCATAAAGAAAAACCATTTTATCAGGATTTGTGCACATTTATGTCTTCAGGTTCTATTGTTGCTGCTGTATTAGAGAAAGAAAATGCTGTTGAAGCCTATCGTAAGCTAATTGGTGCGACCAACCCTGATAATGCAGCTGAAGGAACAATCAGGAAGCTGTATGCTACCTCATTACAAGAAAACGCGGTGCATGGTTCAGATAGTGATGAAAACGCAATAATAGAAGGTGATTTCTTCTTTTCAACCTTAGAAAAGTATTAGCTAATTTTCAGGATAATACTCGCTGAAAGTATTGTCATCATTCAGTATAATTATTTTCTTTATCCCTTTCCCTAAACCGGGTGGTGAAGAAATATTCCTGTTAGCAATTATTTGCGATTTTTGAATGTCTCTTTCGCCTTTAGCACCTTCTCTTCCTACAGTTTCAGGATGATTAATACTTTTTGTTGAATTACCTGCTTCATCAGTGAAGATATCTTTTGAATTGTTTTCTTCTTGAGCTAGCTTTCCGGTACCCATAACTAACCATTCAGCATTTATTTCTGAATATGTATTCAGTATTTTCTGAATAAAACCTAAACTCGGTTTGTTTCTTCCAGACAATACATGTGAAATACTCGATCGCTGAACTCCGATCTCATCAGCAAATCTTGATGAGGTAAGCTTATAATATCTTAAGATCTTATGTATTCGATCCACCATCACTAAAGTAAATTATGTATACAAAAGTAACAAATATA
>PIVJ01000584.1 GCA_003353955.1 Bacteroidota bacterium
TTTATTAATTTGGAAGATCTCCATAATAATTATGGGGCTGGATGGCTCTGTACAAATTTCTCCTTAGAAGCAGAACTATTAGGAAGGAGTATTTATGATAAGCCAGATAGTCGTTTTGCATTAGATAATGGGACAGAGAGACAACATGATATTTCTCGTGATTGGACGTATGGTATTCCCATTGATCTTTTAAGTGTTGTTTTAAATACTCCCTCAAATGATGGATCAAAGCATCATAGCATAACAGATGTTTATACTGGGGAGAAAGAAGGAGACGTCACTGACTTTCTTAATAATTATACAAAAATTGATTTTTCCATAGGGAAAATCTATAATGGTGCAGAAATTTTTGAAAGAATAGATCCTAATGAATACGCTACAAGGGTTGTAGATGGATATTTTAATCCTTCTTTTTTTGGAGTAACTCATGCAACAGTTGGTTTAGTTGGATATAATTTTGACAATGGAAATGTAATAATCACTTCTGAAAGCTCTAACCTTGTAAAAGAGTGGGAACCATTCCGAAATAATGGAGTTAATGATAAATCAATTGAATATCCTGTATCAAGGACGTTGGAAGCAAGTCCGGATGTTTTGGCTGAGGCTGCTCAGATTATAGATGATTCTGAAGTTACGGGAATCCTTTTTCCAAATAATACTTTGGTTAAAAAAACGGTTACTAATGGGCAGGATGCTGATGCGACTAAACGAGAACATTATAATTTTACAATCCCTGTTGACTATGAGGTTTTTGCTGGAGAATATGGTGATAAAGGGCAAATGGTAATTACTGTTGAAGATACACAACTTCCAACATATGATTTCGCAACTAGTACTTTTTCAGATGCTTCTGGAAGTCCTGTTACAGTTACCACAAGAAGAGATACTATTAATCGAAGCTGTAATGGATTAGTTGGAAA
>PIVJ01000047.1 GCA_003353955.1 Bacteroidota bacterium
AGAAGGGGCAGGTACAAATGATGATCTTAATAATAGCTATAATACAGGATTAGGTTCTAACGCACTTAGCACAAATACAACAGGAAGCTATAACACCGCCATCGGCTATAATTCTGAGGTATCAATAGGCACACTAATAAATGCCACTGCCATAGGGGCAAACTCAATTGTAAACCAAGATAGCAGTTTAGTACTTGGTGATGCTGCTGATGTAGGTATTGGAACGAGCGAACCAACTAACAAACTTGATGTTGATGGCTCAATACGGATGCGCTCTGGTGCCGGTGATGGTTATATTGCCGTATCGGATGCAGACGGAGTTATTGAATGGACTGATATGAAATATACTTGGGATACAGATACACTAATAGCAGGGGATCCTGACACAATAAACCTTTTAACACATAGGAACGGAAAAATGGTACTTGATGAGAAGAATGGCTCTGTTTATCTCGAAAACCTGTCAAGTTTGAATGAAAACGATGTAGGTAGCATACACGTAGTACAGGTCGGCGGAGGCAAAACGTTTACAATAACAAACATAAATATTAAGGTTGTCAACAATGATGCGACTTATATAATATCAGGGGCCGGTGCAATAACCCATATCAGTTGGAAGTGGGTAGATGGAAATATATTAATAGTATATAATTCATTTTAGTGATGAAAAAGATATTAATATGTATATTGTTTCTGCCTTTGTCATTGCTTGGGCAGAATGATGCTTTCTGGTTCGGTCAGCTTGGACATAATGAGTATGTAGATTTACTAACAGGGTTGATCTCAGTTTATGAACTTAATGAAACAAGTGGTACGTTGGCTGCCGATGCTCATGATGGCAGCAATAATGGAGCTTATGTAAACTCACCATCGTTGCAACAAACAACAGTAGCAAATTTAATGTATTCTGTTGAATTTGACGGAGCAAGTCAATATGTTGATTTGGGTGATGTAATGTTTTTGGACGGGCTTACTAAACTCAGTGTATCGTTTTGGATAAATATAACTAGCGTTGCTTCCTTAGAAGATGGTGCTGTTTTTATCGCTAAATGGGGTGGCAGCGGTGTGAGAACGATAAAAATCGGACAAGAAGCAGATGGTGGTAATGCAGACAAACTTTCATTTTCGGTATCTGAAGACGGCAGCGACAGTACGTCTTGGGCTACTACAGCCGGTACTTTAAATACCGGGTCTATGATGCACATTGTAATAACATGGGATGGATCAACAGAAACAGCTAAAGCATACATTAATAGTTCAGAGGTTACGTTTACTCCAAGTGGCGGCGTTCCTGTATCTTCATTATTCAATAATAGTACTGCGTACCTCAGCTTCATGGCACAACATGACGGGTCTACAGCATCAGAACACGCAGGGGGTTTTCAAGATCAGGTGGCATTTTACAATATCGTATTAACACAAGAACAGGTAGACAGATTA
Organism: Bacteroidota bacterium; assembly: GCA_003353955.1. Classification (GTDB taxonomy): domain Bacteria; phylum Bacteroidota; class Bacteroidia; order Bacteroidales. The sequence goes on from PIVJ01000047.1 coordinate 1,441, forward strand.
TATCATTATGGGGATGGAACGCCCTATGTAAACTTTTAAACTATGAGAAGGACAATAATATTTTTAGCATTATTTATATCGGGATACAGGCTCAAGAGGTTATAACTACGAAAGACTATGTATTTGTTGACACTGAGTTTGCAAACCGATGAAGACACTTACGAATGGGTTCTTATTAAGGAAAATACATGGTAAAATAAAGTTTAAGTCCTAAGATTTCAGATTATTTAAACGAGGCTTCGGTCTCGTTTTTTTTTGCCTGATTTGATCTAAACTATGTTTGTTTGAAATTGTATATTTGTTTCTTCAACCATAAAACCATTTTCGATGAAATCAATTTCCCGCTTTTTAACTTTAATAATGCTGGTACTGCTAATAGATGCCAATGCCCAATTTGCGAATACTAAAGAGTTAAAATTATTGGAATATCGCAATCTCGGTCCACACCGGACCGGCGCCTGGATTTCGTCCATTGCCATTCCGCAAACCGATAATCCTGATTTTAAATACAGCTATTATGTAGCCGGCCGTTATGGTGGCGTTTGGAAAACCGTTAACAATGGTACCACCTTCTTCCCAATATTTGATGACGTTGGTGTGAGTAGCATAGGTGCTGTTGCTGTTTCTTCAACGAATCCAGATCAGATTTGGGTTGGCACAGGCGAAGCTTATGGTGCGAGAAGCACCCATAAGGGTGAAGGTGTTTTTAAATCTGTAGATGGTGGAGAAAGTTGGGATTTTATGGGCTTGGAAGATTCCCACCATATTTCCACATTAATCATCCATCCCGGCAATCCTGATATTGTTTGGGTGGCGGCCATGGGCCATTTATTTACACCAAACGATGAGCGTGGCGTTTTCAAAACTACTAACGGTGGTAAGACCTGGGATAAGACTTTATTTATTGATGAAAATACCGGCATAATTGATTTGATTATTAAGCCTGAAGATCCCAATATTATGTTCGCGGCTTCTTATGAAAAGTACCGCTACCCATGGCATTATGAGGCAGGTGGCGAAAACTCAGGTATTTATAAGAGTACAGACGGAGGCGAAAACTGGAACAAAATAACCAATGACTTGCCCACAGGAAATATTGGCCGGATAGGTTTGGCCTTATGTTATAATCAACCGGAAATTATTTACGCAGTAGTTGAAAATTTAAACCCCAAACCAGGCGTCACCATTGATGAGAATATTGAGATAAATGCCATGCGTGATCCCTATTTTGATCAAATGATTGGAGGGGAAGTTTATCGATCAAATGATGACGGGCTCAATTGGAAGAAAATGAATAGCGACAGTTGCAATGTCAGTGCCAAAGCCGCTTATTCTTTTAATAAAATTTTGGTTAACCCTGACAATCCGGATCAAATTTTCATTAGTAGCGATGGCTTGCTCTACTCAAGAGATGGCGGAAAAACCTGGCCAAATTGCATCTGGGGTAGTGGCGAGCTATTTAAGAATATGTTTGGCGATTATCGTACTTTTTGGGTTGATCCCACAGATGGACGGCATATGATGTTTGGCAGCGACGGAGGTTTATATGAAACATTTGATGGAGGATTAACCGTTAATCATAAATACCATATTCCCTTGGGTGAAATTTATATGGTTGAAACCGATGATGCTGAACCTTATAATATTTATGTGGGCTTGCAAGATCATGAAGCATGGAAAGGACCTTCCAACGGATGGTCGGGAAGAATCGGAGTTGAAGACTGGAACATCGTTGGTATGTGGGATGGGATGTACACCAAAGTTGATCCAACTGACAATCGTTGGGCATATTCTACTACCCAGTTTGGAGGGCATTTACGAATCGATCAAGTTAAGGGCGAACGGGTAAATATCCAACCCAAAGCTGATGAAGGGAAACCTTTATACCGTTTTCCGTGGACACCGCCACTGGAAATTTCACCACACCTATCAACAACTATTTATACCGGTGGACAAATGTTACTCCGATCAAAAGACCAGGGAAATACCTGGGAAGAAATTAGTTCTGACTTAACTACCAATGATGCTAAAAAGATTGCCGGTAAGGGGCATATGCAATATTGTACGATTACCAGTATTTCTGAGTCCCCAAAAAAAGCAGGCATTATTTGGGTAGGTACTGATGATGGGAGAATTCATCTGACAAAAGATGACGGAAGAAACTGGAGTGAAATGACAGAAAAAATCCACAAACTTGGCGGTAAATCACATTACTGGGTAACACGAGTTGTTAGCTCACCTGAGGATGCAGCTACTGCTTATGTTTGCAAATCAGGATTTCGCCATGATGATTTTACGCCCTTAATTTTTAAAACAACCGATTTTGGTAAGAGTTGGACAAAAATAACTGAGGGTATTTCTGTTGCCCCGGTTAATGTAATTGCTGAAGACCCAAACAGGCCAAATCTACTTTATGCAGGAAATGACGAAGGTGTTTTTATTTCGTTTGACGGAGGAGCCCATTGGCAACGTTTCAGAAACAACATGCCGGTTGTTGCGGTGAAAGATTTAAAAATTCATCCGCGCGAAAATGATTTAATTGTTGGAACTTACGGTCGTGGTGCATTTATAACCGATGTTTCTTTACTTCAACAGTTAAACAACGAAACATTGAATGAAGATGCGATCCTCTTTAACATTGAACCCAAACCACTTAGTAATTCTTCGCCGAGAGCAAGCTGGGGTAATTATGAGTTGTCTGGCGATTCGCATGCCTACACCTATAATGAAGAAAATGGATTGGTAATCTATTATTATTTCAAAACGGAAGTAGCTGAAGATACGAAGCTCTCAGTTTTTGATACTGATGGAAAGCTAATTCGTGATCTCCCAATTGATAAATCTGCCGGGCTTCATAAAATCAATTGGTATGGAAGAGATACGAAAGTGGGTGAGTATTTGATAAAACTTGAAGTGAATGGAAAAATAATTGAACAAAGAGGAATCATTAACCCATCTCCAATATGGCCGATTGAAAACACTACTTATTATTAGATTTAAACGGACATCATGTTAAATTTGGTATTTTGCTAATTATCATTTGTTATCTCCTTATTATCTTATGTTCTTGTCCACACAAATATAAACCAGCATCACTCTTTAACATTAATTTAACAAGCATAAAATTGGATTTCTTCTTTGAGTTCTTACTTTTACCAAAAATGATCGTATGATTAAGAAAACATTTCTACTGCTAACTATGGCAGTAATCAACCTAATAGCATTTTCTCAAGAAAAAACTGAATTAGAAGGAACAATAACCGGATCTAATGATCTTCCATTAGCAGGAGTTCACATCTTTATAAATGAAGCTAAAACCGGAACTAGCACCAATGATTTAGGTGCATACAATTTATCTGATCTATTACCCGGAGGTTATAAGATTGGATTTTCTTATACAGGATTTGAATCTCAAACTATAGACGTTGTGATAAATAATGGTGCTAATACCTTAAACATTGTTCTTCATAAAACTTCCTATGACTTGCAAGGCGTAGTTGTTTCGGCACAAAAACGTGAGCAACAAATTATAGATGTACCCATAAGTATGAGTGCCATCAGTAATCAAAGCATTTCCGAATTGGCTATTCAGGATCTAGACCATTTTGCTGACCTGATTCCGGGATTGAATGTGAGAGTACAAAGCAATCAACGCCCAAGTTTTGTGATACGTGGTTTGAGTAGTGATGAAGTTAGTCCGAATGCACAGCCCAGGGTTTCTCTGTTTATTAACAATGCACCCATCACACGAGCAAGTGGAGGGGTGTTGGAATTATATGACATGGAGCGAATAGAAGTTTTAAAAGGGCCACAGGGAACACTTTTTGGTAGAGGTGCACAAATTGGAGCTATCCATTTTCTCACCAAAATGCCTGACAATAAGTTTGGAGGATACATCAGTATAGGTCAAGGTAGTTATTCTCAAACAAATATTAACACGGCTATTAATATTCCGATTATAAAAGATAAACTGCATACAAGATTAGCAGCAGTTTATCATACCCAAGATGGCTATGTAAATAACACCTTCGGTGGAAAATTAAATGGTAAGGATACCAAAGGATTGCGTTTTTCAACGAGGTATTTACCAAGCAATTCAACTAAGATTGATTTTGTATTTAATTATCAGAAAGATGATGCACCGGGTGTATCATTTATTAGTGGAATTTACCCAAACACCAACGGTGTTACAGATATTTTCTCCTACGAAGCATCTTTGGAAAAAGCTGAAGAATTGAAAGCCACTAAGGATGTTATTAGCGCTGTTTTAAACATTCGCCATTATTTTACTAATAATCTTTATTTAACAGCCATTACATCCTATCAAACCAATGAATCTTTTGAACGTTGGGATGGTGATGGTTCAGCCGCAGAAGCAATTGATATGTCAGAGGCAATTGATGCGAATTTATTCAATCAGGAAGTACGTCTTAATTATTCCATTGGAACTAAGTTTACGGGCTTCAGTGGATTTAACTATTTGAAAGAGAAAGTAGATCAAATCTATTGGTTTTCACCTAATGAAACTCATTTGGCTCATCTGTTTCTCGACCCAAACTATATGATTATGCCCGATGGGCAACCATATAGTATTGAGGCACTTCCACCCTATCCGCAATTGGGCTCATTGGCGGGTGCATTTCTTGCTCCATATCATGAAGAAGAGAGTATTAACACAGCCGAGAACACTGCAACAGAATTTCTTACAGATGGCACATTCAGGCTCACAACTAAATTTAGTTTTACTGCGGGGATCAGAATTGTATTTGACAAATCAGAGGTGAGAAATCAGGCAAATTACGTAAGCGGATCTCCGGCAACCTTAGGCTTTTTCACCAACAATTACCCCAATGTATTTTTCAGGCCATCTGATTTACAAAGCACCACATCAAACTTTAGTGGATTCACCGGCAGGCTTGTTGCTGCTTATAAAGTGAGTGATAATGCTAAGCTTTTCCTTACTTATGCCAAGGGAAGAAGACCAAACGTTATCCAATATCAGTCGGACGGAAGCTCTGAAATACTGGCTCCAGAAATAGTAAACAGTATTGACCTGGGATTTAAAACAGTCGTTAATAATCAATTCATATTTGATGCTGTAATCTTCTATCATGACTATCACAATTTTCAAACCAATGCCTGGATTGCTGAGCCAACTACCGGAAGTTTTGCCTATTTGATAAAAGATGGAGGGAAAGCTACTTCTTACGGATTAGAAACTTCATTCCAGTATAGTATCTCAGATCATCTAAAAATCAATGGGAATTACGCTTACATCAATGCCAGGTACAATAAAGTGGATAAAGATGGAAATCCTCAGGAATATGCAGAGAACACATTTAGATTAACACCCGATCATAGTTTTAGTTTTAGTGCTAAATACCACACTAAGCTTACAAGAGATATTAATTTGTTTGTTATTCCTTCGCTTTCTTATAGATCTCACTTTTTCTTTGAAGATGCCAACACTGTGGGCATTGATCAAGATGCCTATATGCTTTTTAACGTATCGACTGGCATACAATTCTTAGATCCGTCATTAACCTTCAGCCTGTTTGTACATAATTTATCAGGCAAGAAGTATTTAATAAGTGCAGGGAATACAGGCAGTTTATTTGCTATTCCAACATTTGTTCCTGCAATTCCCAGAACTGTTGGGCTTAAGATAAACTGGTGGTTCTGAGAAAACTGAAGGTGAAATACTTTTAGATAAAACGTTTAAAATACGATACGAAAGATTATTGTAGTTTCAGTCTAAGTTGTAATTTTACCCCATAGATATTAATTAAGAATGATTAAAGATCAGCCTGAGTAAATCAAAGAATGCATTATTGATTTTTACCAAATACCTGAATGTAGGCATGACTCAGCTTAATCGATTTAGGTAATTATAGGTTTGGGTTCCAGTGGATTAATAATAATGTTTGGGAAGAGAAGTGTTGATAATCCTCTCTTTTTTCGTTACTCAAGTCGCTCCTTTTTACCGTCAGCGGAACATCGGTATAATTTATTTCCAATAATCAATAATCCTTGCGCAGAACTTCCATCTTCATTAATCCGAACATCTACAGAAACAATTTTACCATTATAAGATGTACTGATCACTGATTGCTCGTTGTGACCTAAAATCATTCGTTTCAATCCATGAGATTTTAAATAATTATTCACAAACTCTTGTGGTACTTGCGATATTCTGTTCTCTGAATACATATACCCCCTAAACCATAACGGGCCATATGAACTAAGTATCATATCGGCCATACTTCCTTTCTGAGGCTGCTCATTGGAATTAAGAAATTGTTGAAGCTCCAGATTAATTGAGGGATAGGTATAATTTTTTGCTTCAAATTGTGGAGATATGCCTGCATGCATAAATAGATAATCATTGATTTGAACAATGACATTTTGATTCCTCAGCCATTTTCCAAAGACCGTATTCTTTTCGAGGAGCTGAAAATAGTTGGTATACGTAAATCGATTAAAAAAGTCATACTTTGAGTTAATATAACGATGGTCGCCAGTTAAAGCCATCACTTCATGATTGCCTAATAATAAATGCACATTGCCTCCCGAATTTTGTGCTTCGATCTGCAATTCATGAAGAAACCAAAGTAGTTCGGTAACCATATTTCCACGATCAAATACATCTCCCAACAACACCAAATGCCCCTTACCAAAATTCCAATTTAAGTCAATATTGATAACTTTATGATTTAGCAATAATTTTATCAATGCATTATACCTTCCATGAAGATCTCCAATTGCAAAAATCTTCTCCCCGGTATTTAGCTTATAAGCCATTGGTTGGTAATTATGTTTAATATGGTAAGAATTAGTATCCCAACGGATTCCCTTCACAACCGTATCTTTATTTCCGACTTGTATCGTTTTCTCAATAATTCGAGTCAGATTTTCCTTTTGAATTCGCTCGTAATAGTTTAATACAATTTGCTCATTGTTTTCCCAATAGATATACGGACCATCTTGTAAAGAAGAAACCGTATCGAGGAGTTTATACTGCTTCTCGACCAATATGAGGTAATTTCTTATTTCGGGTAATTCCCAATAGATTGAATAATCACTTGCCACTTTATTCTTATTGTTAAGGCGCAAAGGATCTGCCCCACGATCAATTAATAATTTACACACCCTTAAGTTTTTATGTTTTGCGGCATAAATTAAGGGTGTATTGCCTTTTTTATTGGCATGGTTAACACTGGCTCCATACTCAATTAATAATCGGATCATGCGCCGGCGATCATACTTAATAGCCCAAATGAGAGTGGAATGTTTCCCAACAATCAGATCAGGGTCAGCTCCGTTAGCCAGTAAGAGATTACAAATTTTAACTTCATTATATTTGATGGCATAATACAAACCTGACTTTCCATTACTAAACGCACAATCTACATCCGAACGGTCAATTAAGAAATTCTTCAAAAGCGCAACATTTCCACTTTTAATTGCTTTAATTACTAATTTCTCATCTTTATCAAGTCCGTAAGCATTGCCGATACAAGCAATTAAAAGCAAAACAGTCCATATTTTTATAAAATTCAACCTCATCTTAAGCTCAATTAATTATGCAAAATCCGAGCCTTATCGATAAATTCAGTTTTTACAAGACTTTTATTATTTATAATCCAGTAAAACTTATCAAGGTATTTTACCACTCGTTTTTTTTCACCTTTGCTCAACATTTTAAAATCATTAAATAGCTGATAGATACCTACCTTGTTTTGATTGAATATTTTAATGGTTCGGTTAACAACTTCAGGAGATTTTTTAAAGCCTCTGTAAAGCCTATCAGTAACATTTTCAATATTAAGTTTTGAATTTGGTTCTGCATAAGACGCTTCAACCAACCCGCACCAATCAAAATCATAAGGTATTGCAATTGCTGGCAGTCTACCTGTTTTATCCCTCATTAATTTAACATTATGATATTCAAAAGCTGAATAATCGGTGTTTCCAATCATGTACTGAAACATATCCATCAAGCTTGTATGAAAAACATTCAATCGGTTTGGGTGAATCTTCACAGTTTCAATTTCGACTCCCTGTATCCGTTCTGCCACATGCTTATCACGCTCAACAAAGAAAGCGAATTTTTCAACAGTTTTTTTCTTTTTACCCGTATAAACGTAGCTTATAATAGCCGGCCTCACTTTAAAGGAACTATCTGTAAGTAAATTAAATGCTCTATAAATAAGATATTCAAGGATGGTGTTTTGCTCGTACACATCAGCTTTCTTGCAATGGGTTACTAGCTTTATTGCCCGTTGCCCATCAAAGGCTGATTTCTCAGTTATATCTTTAGGAAACCTCAATCTCAAGGGTGGTGTCTTACAAATTTCACGGCGAGCCTTCCCACGGGTTCGAACTTCCATGACGAATTCCCTTTTATTATTAGCTGCATCCGTATAGAGTAGCACGGCAGGAAAATAAGTTGAGTCATCTTTAACAGCAAATACAGATTTGAAATCAGCTTCTAATGTAAGACTCAATATTTCATCTGATTGAAATAGCGGCATCACTCGTGAAATCTCTTTTGTTTGGGCACTTAAGCTTATAAAAGGAAGAATTACTAAAAGTAGAATTAAACAAATAGTTCTATCAATAAAGCAAATGCAATGATTACAAATTAATATACGAATTTTCAAATTATACGTCATGTTTTAAATTTTAAAACTCCCGATTACTACAAAGATTGTATCAATTAAATCAAAAGTAATAAATACCGTTTATCATTTTTATTACTTTAGTAAAATAAATTTCGTTTACCATGCGTAAAATTGATGATCAATTACTTATTGAATCGGAAGAGTTCATATCTCACCTATTCTCGAAAAAGCTATCTGGAAATTATTTTTATCATAACTTCAAGCATGCTTTAACAGTTAAAAAATATGTTGAAGTAATTGCAGCAGATGCTAAGCTTACAGATCAAGAAATGAATATTCTTCGAATAAGTGCATTGTTTCATGATACCGGATTTGTAGAATCGGTCGAATTTCATGAAGAAGAAGGCGTTAAAATTGTTTCTGATTTCCTAACAGATCATCTTATTGATCAGAAGACGATTAACCATATTTCAGAAATTATTTTAGCAACAAAAATACCGCAAAAGCCCAAGGATAAACTTGCTAAAATATTATGTGATGCTGATTTAATGTATATCACCACCGACGATTGTTATGAGCAAATCGAATCGATGTATGAAGAGACAATCACAAGCCATTCCGACAGTACTAATCGAAATATTTTCGATTTAGAATCAATTCGGTTTTTTACAGCCCATACATTTTTTACCGACTATGGTAAAACAATTCTTCAGCCTAAAAAAGAAGCTTTCTGCGAGCGTATGTTCGATCGGATGAAGCGACGTGAACTTCGAAAGAGAAAAAAAGGGACGATAATCTCTGCAGATAAGAAAAGTGTGTTTTATTCAAGAGGCGTTGAAACCTTGTTTAGAGTAACAGCGCGAAACCAAATAAACCTAAATTCAATTGCAGATAATAAATCAAATATTTTAATCTCAGTTAACGCGATAATTATATCCATAATTATTACTATGCTGCTTGCCGGAAGATTGGAGAATACATCACAAAATCTCATTCCCAGTATAATATTTCTAATTAGCTGTTTGATTACAGTTGTGCTGGCCATCATATCTACAAGACCCAATGTTAAGTGGGGAAATTTTACTGATGAAGATCTAAAACAAAACAAGGTAGATTTGATGTTCTTTGGAAATTTTATGAATATGGATTATGAAGATTATAAAAATGCAGTTTTCAACATGATCAAAAATGATGAGCATCTTTATTCTACTATGATTAAGAATCAGTATTCAATTGGTAATATCCTGACGAAAAAGTTCAGGTTGATAAAAATTTCCTACAATGTTTTTATGGTTGGCATTATAATCACTGTAGTTTCGTTTATAATTAGCCTTTTAACATCTTCATTTATAACGACATAAAATAATACACCGCCTTCCTCAATAACCAATTTCATAAATTGATCTATATTTACACGGGTTAAATCCGGATTGGCAACAACAAATCGAATGGTGAGTTTTCACCGAAAAAGCCATCATTTGCCAATGAGCTACCCTTCATTCTTAATTCTTCTCGCATCCGCTGAATGAAGCTCCCCGCCGCAAGCGGACGGATTATCATGATGGATTCTATTTTATTTCGCCCCAAGGGGCGAGGAGTATCACTTCGCCTAATTAATTTTGTTTCACAAAATCAAAGTCTCACTGATTTATGAATAATATTTATAATTTATTAGATATTAGATTACTTTTATACCGCATCGTGCCAAGGAATTAATTTTATGCATCATTGGACATATGTAAACATTGACGACCTGATGAAAATATATATTAAGAATATGGTTTGTGATCGTTGCAAAATGGTAATAAAAACCCAACTCAACGATTTGAATATATTTCCTGAATCCATAGAATTAGGAGAAGTTAATTTAAGTGAGCAAGCACTTGGCAAAGATCAATTAAAAAAGATAAAGGCCAAGATTGAGCCCTTGGGATTTGAGCTTCTGGATGACAAAACAAGCCAGATCATTGATAAAATAAGAACTGTTATTATTGAGTTGGTTCATCACAAGGAAGAAGCAATTCAACTAAAATTTTCTGAATATCTAAAATCACATCTAAGTAACGATTACAATTACCTCAGCAACCTATTTTCATCTGTTGAGGGTGTTACCATTGAAAATTATCTTATTCAACAAAAGATTGAAAAGGCGAAAGAATTGCTTATTTACAATGAGCTAAACCTGAACGAAATTTCATACCAACTGGGTTATAGTAGTGTTGCTCACTTAAGCAATCAATTTAAAAAAGTTACAGGCCTGACTCCAAGTCATTTTAAAAAGCTGAAAGATAGTAAGAAACGCTCTCCGCTAGACAAACTGTAAATTGTACAAATCTTTTCTAAAATTCTGTAATAGAATATTCTGTTAGCTTGATTATGTTTGCCGAACAATTATACCATATACCATGTCTACAATAAAGAATATAATTAAGGAAACCTTTGGAGTATCAGGGATGTCCTGCACATCTTGTTCATCAAGTGTTGAAAGCATCCTAAACGCACAAAATGGAGTAATCGATGCAAAGGTGAATTTTGCAAGATCAAGTGTTTTAGTCACCTATGACTCGAGCACAGTTATCCCATCAGACTTAAAAGCTACAATTCAAAAAATTGGTTACGACTTAATACTAGAGGATGGAACTGGAGATGCCAATGAAAACATTGAAGAGCACCATAAAAAAGAATACCAAAAATTAATTCAGCATACAATAGGTGCTTCCGTTTTTTCGGTTCCGGTTATTATCATTGGAATGTTCTTTATGAATATAGCATATGCCAATTGGATTTCTCTTGCATTGACCATACCCGTTGTATTTTTCTTTGGACGAAGATTTTTTGTTACTGCATTCAAACAACTTAAGCATCGTTCTGCAAACATGGACACTTTGATAGCCACAAGTACGGGAGTTGCTTTTTTATTTAGCTTGTTTAACACTCTATATCCGGGGTTCTGGACGAGCAAAGGTATGGAAACGCATGTATATTATGAAGCTGCTTCAGCCATAATCACATTCATTTTATTAGGGAAATTAATGGAAGAAAAGGCAAAGTCTAATACTTCTTCCGCAATAAAAAAACTAATTGGATTGCAGCCGAAAACCGTCATAAAAATAAATGATGATGGAACGGAAATAATAATTCCTATAAAAGAAGTTGTAAAAGGCGATAAATTATTGGTTAAACCGGGAGATAAAATTCCGGTTGACGGTACCGTTTTGGGTGGCTCTTCATACGTTGATGAAAGCATGATTAGTGGTGAACCGCTCCCTGTTGAAAAATTAAAGGGGGAAGCCGTTTTCACGGGAACTATAAACCAAAAAGGAAGCTTGACCTTTATAGCTGAGAAGGTGGGTGATGAAACATTATTAGCTCAGATCATAAAAATGGTTCAAGAAGCTCAGGACAGCAAAGCACCTGTCCATAAATTAGTTGACAAAATCGCCTCCATATTTGTACCGGTTGTTATTGGTATTTCCATCTTTACTTTTATTATATGGATAATATTTGGTGGAGAACAAGCCTTTACGCATGCACTTTTAACATCGATAACTGTTTTAGTGGTCGCCTGTCCTTGTGCACTTGGTCTCGCCACACCAACAGCAATTATGGTTGGAATTGGTAAAGGTGCAGAGAATAATATCCTAATTAAGGATGCCGAAAGTCTTGAACTAGCTCAAAAAGTAAATGCGATAATACTGGATAAAACCGGAACAATTACGGAAGGAAAACCAATGGTTACTGATATTTTATGGAACAACAGTACTGATCCAGAAATTAATACTTCAATATTATTTGAAATTGAAAAAAAATCAGAGCATCCACTTGCCGAGGCTGTAGTTGAAAAACTTCAGGATCAAAAAAAGAAATCAATCAACATATCCAATTTTGATAGTATCACAGGAAGAGGAGTAAAAGCGAGTTATAATGGAGAGTCCTTTTTTGTCGGTAATAAACAATTATTGATTGAAAATAATATTGAATTTAACCAGGAAACAGAAAATAAAGCAGAGCAATTAAGACAAAAAGCTAAAACCGTGATCTATTTCGCTAATCACAAATCTGTGATTGCAATAGTGGCTATTGCTGATAAAATCAAAGAAACCTCAAAAAAAGCGATTCAAGCACTGCTTGGAAAAGATATCGCCGTGTATATGCTCACTGGAGATAATAAGCAAACTGCAATGGCTGTGGCAAAACAAACCGGTATAAAAGATTTCAGGGCAGAAGTACTGCCATCGGAGAAAGCCGATCTCGTAAAAGAATTGCAGAAGAAAGGGCTAACAGTGGCTATGGTTGGTGATGGAATAAATGATTCGCATGCATTGGCACAAGCAGATATTAGTATTGCGATGGGAAAAGGATCCGATGTTGCAATGGATGTAGCAAAAATGACACTTACCACATCAGACCTGAGCGCAATACCTAAAGCTTTAGTACTCTCAAAACAAACGGTAAGAACAATTAAACAAAATTTATTTTGGGCTTTTATTTATAATTTAATCGGAATTCCGATAGCTGCAGGAGCACTATATGCTTTTAATGGATTCTTGTTAAACCCAATGATTGCAGCTGCAGCTATGGCTTTTAGTTCCGTCTCTGTAGTTCTTAATAGCCTCAGACTTAAATTAAAATCACCTATCTAATTATTCACATTAAAAAAACAATAATAATGCATGAGATCTTAAGATTTAAAACTTTGATTTAGCTATCGAGCCAGTTTTTAAATTCTGCCACCCGTTCTCGGGCAACAATAATTTCTTCGTCGAGCCCATCAATTTTAAGACGCAAACGACTATTTGACCAGGCAAGAATATCAGCACATGCCTGATGAGAAACCATGAATTTTCTGTTAATTCTAAAAAATAATGATGGGTCGATTAAGCGTTCTAAGTTTTCTAACGAATAATCGATCACATAAGATCGTTGCTCATCTGTAAAAAGGAAGCTTGCTTTCTCCATGCTATAAAAAGCGAATATCTTGTCAGATTCTATGCTTTTAATTTTATCTCCAACCTTTATCATAAAACGATTTTTAAACGATGGTTTTTGAATGGCACTCATGAGTGTTGCAAGTTGATCGAGAGCCAATGGTCTTTGTATTATCTTAAGTTTATTCAAAGCTTGTTGCAATCGTGTTTCCTCAATTGGTTTTAATAAATAATCAATTCCTTTTGTTTTGAAAGCCTCGATTGCATATTGATCATAGGCTGTTGTAAAAATGATTGGGTATGCAGGTCTTTGCTTATTAAATATCTCAAAGCTTAAACCGTCAGTAAGCTGAATATCGGCGAAAACCAATGCAATATCCGAATTCGCTTTAAAGAATTTAACAGCATCTCTAACAGATTCAAAAACGCCAACGATTTCCATTTCAGGAGCTAACTTTTCAATCAGCAGCTGTAAGCGATGAGCAGCTCTTTGTTCGTCTTCTAATATTACTACCTTCATTACTTATCTCCTTTTAAAATAGGAATACTTACCGAAAAGACTTCGTCACTTTTGTAGATTTTAATCTGTTCATCTGTAAAAAATTTATATTGCTGATGTATGTTTTTCATTCCTACACCACTTGATGAATCGCCAACATTTTTTGCTTGCAAATTATTCTTCACCTCAATATGATTTTCATTTCTGATTAATTCAATTTTTAATGGCTCTGAACTTGATGCTTCGTTATGTTTTACTGCGTTTTCAATTAACAATTGCAAACTCATGGGCACGATCAAATCATCTTCTTCAGTCTTAATTTCGTCAACAATCTCAATTTTATTCTCAAACCTGATTTTCAACAAAAATGTATAGGATTTTATGAATTCCATCTCTTCCCTTAATGGCACCAACTCTTTATCACGACTATCCAACACATAACGAAACAAAACGCTCATTTGCTGCACAAATTTTACGGCTTGTTTTTGATCGTCGTAAATTAAATCACTCAACACATTAAAACTATTAAATAAAAAATGTGGATTAATTTGATTTCTGAGCGCTTCATATTTATAAGTCAACATTTCAGCTTTAAGCTTTTCGGCATTGAGTACAG
>PIVJ01000585.1 GCA_003353955.1 Bacteroidota bacterium
TCGCCCAGAGAAAGCTATTTCCTGAATCAAAATATTCACAAATAACACCTTCCCTTTCGATTAACGGCATATCTGCAAGCAAACAACACAGGAGAGTTAACCATATGTCCAAATTCAAACCGTTTCATGAATTTCAAAAACCTCTGGTAGGAGTCAGTCCGGAAGCAATATTAGATTACATAGAGACAGTACTACCGGCAGATCATCTATGCCGCCTGGTAAAAGAGGTAGTATTTTCATTAGATACAGAGGCAATAGAAGCCAAGTATTCATTTAAAGGACAAAACACATATCATCCGAAGCTGATGTTAAGTTTATTATTTTATGGTTATGCCACAGGGGTACGTGGCAGTCGCCAGTTAGAGGGGAAATGTATAAGTGATCAAATATACATATATCTAATGCAGTGCTACAATCCTGACCATCGCACGATCAGTGATTTTCGCAAGAACAATACAAGGGAGATCGGGGAATATTTTATAGACATAATAAGGATATTGAACGAATTAGGGTGCAGCCGGATAGGAAAGATACATATAGACGGGACAAAACTAAAAGGGAGTGCCGCAGCAAAGAGGAGTAAAGATAAAAAAGGATATGAGAAATGGTTAACAGAAATAAAAGAAGAAATAGAGAAAATAATAAAGGAAGCGGAAGCAATAGATAAGCAGGAAGATGAGAGTTGCGAAATGGCAGAGCAACAGCAGGAAATAATGAAGAAACTAACAAACCGTAAATACCTGAAGAGCAAGATAGAAGAGGCATTAAAAATACTGAAAGAAGAAGACAGGAAAAAGATAAACCTAACGGACAGGGATGCCAACCATATGAAAGCAGGGGGCAGCAAAGACGTAAGACCATCATACAACTGTCAGACAGCAGTAACAGATGAAGGGATAATAGTAGCAGCGGAAGCGG
>PIVJ01000159.1 GCA_003353955.1 Bacteroidota bacterium
AGTTCACCCAAAACAACAGAAGTTTATACCAAAACAATTGAAATAAATAATAAAAAAATTGCAAGTCCGCTTGATAGTTTAATAAGAAATATTAACTTGTAGCTATATACGATATAACTTCAATGTGGTTATACAATTGTTGTACACCATTAAAAAACAAAATGAAAAAGACATTGATAATTTTACTTTTTGGCATTTTAACAGCAAATTTATTTGCCCAGCCAAAAACACCAGATGAATATGGACTAAAACAATTTTGTCTAAAAGATAAATCGTTAGGAGAGATAAACTTCTATGTTACAAAAAGCGGAATTGAAGAAAGTAAACCATTATTAATTATTCTTGATGGCTCAGGTCATCTACCAATCTATTTACTACTAAAAAATGATGATGGAAAATCTCAAATTAGGGGAACTATACCATTTAGGTATAATGAATTATCTAAAAATTATCACGTACTTTTAATTAGCAAACCAGGTACACCTTTTTTAGATAGTATTAAAGTGAATACATTTGAACGGTATTCAGAGAACTACAAACCTTCAAAGGAATACACAGAAAAATTAAGTTTGGAATGGAGAGTAAATTCTACTTCAAAAATAATAGACTATTTATCAAAAGAAATAGAAATTAGGGAAAGTGAAATAATAGCAATTGGGTATTCCGAAGGTGGACAATTAGTACCTAAATTAGCATTAGAAAATGGAAAGGTTACTAAAATTATTAATATAGTAGGTGGTGGACTAAATCAGTTTTATGATTTCATAACAGCAGAAAGATTGAATGCACAAAAAGGAATAATAACCGCAGATCAAGCACAAACTAAAATTGATAGTCTAAATTTAAAATTTAAGGATATTTATAACAATCCAAATGAAACAAATAAATCTTGGTTAGGACATACTTACAAACGCTGGGCGAGTTTTTGTAAAGATATTCCAATTGAAAATATGCAAAAACTTGAAATCCCAATATTAATAATCGCAAGTGGAAATGATGAAAACTCTCCAATTTCAGGTTTAGATTATGTGAATTTGGAATTTACTAGAAAAAACAAAACAAATTTGACCTACAAAGTTTATCCTAACTGTGACCATTGGTTTAATGACCAAAAAGCAAAAACTAACAAAATGGATGAAATGCTGAAATATGTGCTTAATTGGGTTGAAAAACAATAAAAAACGGTGTACAACACGGCATCAATAACAATTGCGTTTATGTGGGTAATTACAATGGTGTATTTCAATTGAAATTGCTACTTTAGAGGGTAATTATTTGTAATAAAAACGCAACTATTATTATACCAATCGTTATGTGGCATAAGTATTAATAAAAACTGAATGGGGGAAAAAACTGAAAAAAATCTATTTGGAGAACCTGTCAAAAAGAAGACACGAAAAACTCGACTAGAAGCTTCACTTGAAAATTATCACAAAGACACTTTTCAAGAAAAACTAGAGAGGTTAAAATTTTTGGATAAAGTTTTTCCTAAAGATTCTGGAATTATGGCAGATCCAGAAACAGTTTATGTATTCACAGAAGCAAAAATGACTTTCATTAATGGAGAGTTTATATCAACTGTTTTACTTTCTCAGGCTTTCATAGAAAGAAAATTACAAAACCACTATCAATCTATAGGACTAGAAAATATCGCTAAAAGAGGTTTAAAATCAATTGTACGTCATGCAAAAAAAGAAAAAATTCTACACGATTATCTAATAGAGCGAATAGATTTATTAAGAAAAAAAAGAAATCCGTTCTCTCATATAAAACCTTTCGATCACGAGTACAACCTAACACAAAGAATGATGAATGATCTAAAATCATCTAAGCAATATAGAGAACCATATGAAATTATGTACGACGATGCAAAAGAAGCAATATCATTAATGTATACAGTCTTTATCACTGACCTTAAAACGAATAATTATTAACCTAAAAATTAATCAAATGAGATCAATCCGAGACATTCAGAATGACCCGAACCCTGGTAGAAAAAGGGGTGGATGGTTCACGACACTTGTAATTATTGTAATTGTAATCTTTATTGTTGGATATTTATTTACAAAATTGAATCCATAGAATTCATTATTAATTACAAGAACTAAAAATTACGCCACATAACAACGGCTCATAGTGCATGGCGCTTAGGTCGGTAAAAAAACATCACGGTTTTCGTGTTGTTTCCTGTCCCTCGGGGGACAGGAAAGCGCGCCGCAAGATGCGCCACGCACCATAGCCAAACCGTTATGCATTATATTTAGATGACAAAACCAATTCACATAAAATCCACATCATTTCAATCTGCAGATTGTGATGAGATAGTTCTTCGTCCAGGAAAAAAATCTAGATTGGTTTTTAAACCAATGCTTGTTGCCAACAAGAAAAATCAAAATGCATCCGTAAAAGGAACATTTGTGTATCAGGTCAAAGGATTGAACGAATCTTGGGACGACTACAAAACCCTCGATCTTTCTCAACTAAAAAAAGGCGAATGGATAAAACTTGAGATAAAGTCGGAAGAGCTTCTAAATCTAACATTGCAGCTTAAAGACTTATACAAAATCTATTCTGAAATTGGCATTTTATCTGGAGAAAGAGATGTAATTGTCACAGACTCCAACATTTCAAATATTCTTGTAGAATTATTGAACTCAAAAGAAAACTTAAAAAAGCTAATAGAAAAGGGAGGTGTTGATCTGATCCATAGCGCAATTGAGTGGATTGGAAACACAGACCAAACAGAAGAAATAATTGAAAAGCTTTCAGAACTTAAAGCCTCAAATATTGGGAAAGTCAACTCAATCCTTGGACTAAGTCAGCTCAAAAAAGTTTATGAAATATGGACTCAAAACAAAACTAATCCAGATGAAGAATTTTGGCAAAAACTAATAAAAGAATATTCGTGGACAATTTCTCAGGTTTTCTCTTTCCCAATAGTTATACTTGACAAGAAAGCTTATTTAGGAGGAAAAGAAATAACAAATCAACATGGAAATATAATTGACTTTGTTTATAAAAACGAACTTACAAATAACACAATCCTTGTTGAGATAAAGACCCCAATGTCAAAAATAATAGGCCCAAAATATCGAGGCAATGCCTATTCGCTAGATAAAGAAATTACTGGGGCAATAAATCAACTTTTAAATTACAAGGACGAATTACAAAAATCCTATTACAATTTGGCGAGAGGAGAAAATTCAGACTATAAAGTTTTCAACCCTAGATGTTTGCTAATTGTAGGGAATCTCGAAAATGAAGAACTTAATAATAATCAAATGAAATCATTTGATTTATTCAGAAACGATCAGAGAAATATTGATATCATTTCTTTTGATGAGTTTTATAGAAAAGTTGACTATTTGATTAAAATACTTGAAAATGAATTAGAATTTTAAGAAAATACAATGCATAACAACAGTAGCCGTTGCACAACCCTATAAAGTCAAGATTTAGTAGTTTTCAAAGTATCTTTGAGTTCGATTAAGCCCTTCTGAGGGCTTTTTCTTTTTGTGTCAAATTTGCAATTGATAATATATTGATTGCTTGCAGATCAGTAAAATCAGTCGTAATTGGTCAATCAGGAAGTAACTGACGGGTACGGCTTAAGGTACTATGCCATGGTAGTTCTTCATCAATATCATGGCCTAAAAACAAAAGAATATCCAATCGCATACTGCAATGCTCAATCAATTTACGATCACTGATCAGGTTCTCTAAATATCCAACCAGACATAGCTTAAAGAAAACTACAGGGTCAATAC
>PIVJ01000048.1 GCA_003353955.1 Bacteroidota bacterium
ATTTGAGCGGAGAGGAAGGGATTCGAACCCCCGGTACACTTTTGGCGTACACACGCTTTCCAAGCGTGCGCCTTAAACCGCTCGGCCACCTCTCCATTAACTAAATTTTTCGATGTAAAATTATAAAATTTATAAAACGGACGCATTCTAAATTGTAATTTCACCTCGTAAAGAAGTAGTTAAAAGTTTTTTGATTTTCCCAGAATTATGTTTAGCTCCTAGCAAATACATAAGTTTTGCAATAGCTGTTTCAGTAGTGATGTCAAAACCCCCTATTACCCCTATTTTACCCAAATCGACACTGGTTTCGTATTTTCCAATTTCAACGGATCCCTCTTTGCATTGAGTTACATTAAATATAAGTATATTTCTCTTAATGGCATTCTCCAATTGTTTAATGAACCACTTATCTGTGGGTGCATTTCCAGAACCGAATGATTCGAGAATTACAGCCTTTAAGTTGGATGCGTTCAAGGTTGATGAAACAATATGCTGAGATATTCCGGGGAATAATTTGAGAATCGCGACATTATAATCCAACTCTTTATGAACCTTTAGTTTCTTTGAATTAGTCCGATTAATAAAATTATAATTGTATTTGATTCGAACTCCTACTTCAGCTAAAGAAGGATAATTCCCGGAAATAAATGCGGAAAAATTCTCAGCATTCGTTTTCGTAGTTCGGTTGCCTCTCAATAATCTATTCTCAAAATATATAGCAACTTCAGGAACTATTGGATTTCCATCTTTTAAAGCCATTGCAATTTCGATTGAATTAATCAAATTATCACGGCCATCAGTTCTAATGATTCCTAAAGGAAGCTGTGAACCGGTTAATATAACTGGCTTGTTTAAGTTTTCGAGCATAAAGCTAAGGGCTGATGCCGTATAAGCCATCGTGTCCGTACCATGCAAAATGACAAAACCTTGGTAATCATCAAATTTGTTTTCAATAACTGATGCCAGTTTTATCCAGAAATCAGGATGCATATTTGAAGAATCGATAAGTGATTCAAATTCAAGAAATTCAATATTGGCATTAATATTTTCTAATACAAGAACTTGTGAATATATGTCATCAAAATTAAAAGGCTGCAATGTACCACTGTCAGGATGTTGGATCATTCCAATGGTACCCCCGGTGTAAATAACCAGTATCGAAGGTTTATTTCCCATGTTTTATTAGAAATTAAATAATTTGCGTGCGTTATCGCTCGTTATGGTTGCAACCTCTTCGATAGTAATATCTTTTATTTCAGCCATTTTTTGATTTACAAAAGTAGTATAGGCACTTTCGTTTCTTTTTCCCCTAAACGGTGCAGGCGTTAAATATGGAGAATCGGTTTCCAACACAATCTTTGCCAAATCAATCGCTGAAACAATTTGATCCAAGCCGGAGTTTTTAAAGGTAACTACACCACCAATGCCTAATAAGAATCCCATTTCAATAACTCGTTTTGCCTCAACAAGCGTGCCATTAAAACAATGAAAAACCCCCCTCAGATTATCAGAATTAATCTCCTCTAATATCGAAATAATTTCTGCCATAGATTCTCTTGAATGAATGACGATAGGAAGATCATTTTTCTTAGCTAATTCAATCTGGAATTTAAACGCATCAATTTGTTCACCTTTATGTGTTTTATCCCAGTATAAATCAATTCCAGTTTCACCAATCGCAATAAACTTTCTTTTTGATAGCCATCGCTCAACATTTTCTAATTCCATTAAAAAATTTGCGTCAACATTTGTTGGATGAAGCCCAATCATCGGAAAACAATTATTCGGAAATGAATCACATACTGCTAGCATCCCATCAATGGATTTACTATCAATATTGGGCAGCAGCATATATCTTACACCGGCATTAATTGCATTTTCAATAACCTGGTTTCTGTCTTTATCGAATTCCTGAAGATATAAATGCGTATGGGTATCAGTAATTATCATACTGCAAAATTATAATAATGATTTGATAATATCTCATAAAATAAGATATTGGAATTGGAGAATAATTATATTTGCATAAATGCCTGATTTGAAAAAAATTCTCATAATACGATTTAGCTCTATTGGCGATATTGTGCTTACCACACCCCTGATCCGCTGCCTGAAAACCCAAATACAGGAATGTGAAGTGCATTATCTTACAAAGTGTAAGCACAAAAGCATCTTAGCAAAGAATCCATACATTGATAGGGTTCATTGTTTTGATAAAAATATTGGTGATATCACTCAGGAGTTACAGGATGAAAAATTCGACCATATTATTGATTTACATAAAAACCTCCGGTCGATGATATTAAGAAGGAAATTGAAGCTTCCGGTAACTTCCTTCTCAAAATTGAATTTTAAAAAATGGTTGATTGTAAGATTTGGATTTAATTTTCTGCCGAAAATTCACATTGTTGATCGTTATTTGAATGCAGTTCGAAACTTCGGTATTGAGAATGATGGCAAAGGTCTTGATTACTTTATTGAGAAATCAGATCAGGTTTCTGACTTACCAACGGAGTTTAAAGCCGGATATATCGGAATGGTAATTGGCGGAATGCATACCACCAAGATATTACCTGAGGATAAAGTTCTCGATTTAATAAATGCCTTGAATAAACCAATTGTTTTGCTTGGAGGCTCAGAGGATTTTTTAAGAGGTGAAAGAATCAAAGAAGCAACCAAAGAAATTATTTTTAATGCTTGTGGAAAATATTCGTTGAATCAATCTGCTTTTCTGGTTTCAAAAGCGGATAAGATTGTAACCAATGATACCGGGTTAATGCATATAGCAGCGGCTTTCAAAAAAGAAATTATTTCGGTTTGGGGTAATACCGCCCCCGAATTTGGGATGTATCCGTATCTCCCCCAAAAATTAATTGATAAATCACATATCGTTCAGGTAAATTTAGCCTGCAGACCTTGCAGTAAAATCGGATATAATAAATGCCCTGAGATTCATTTTAATTGCATGCGTAAAATTGATATCGTTGAGATGGCGAACGTTCTCAATGGCGATTAATTACCCAACCCCAACAAAAGGATTATTCATTTTTTCATAGCCAATGGTTGTCGAAGATCCATGTCCTGGAAACGCTTCATAATCCTCTGGCAATGTAAATAGTCTATCATGAATACTTTTCTTTAGTACCTGAAAATCACCGGTTGGAAGATCTGTGCGGCCAATACTTCCACGAAATAAAACATCCCCAACGATTACCTGTCTCGATTCATCGTTTACGAAACAAACACTGCCGTCAGCATGGCCGGGGGTATACAATACTGTCAATGCTGTTTTACCAAACTTAATAATATCACCATCTTCGAGAAACGTTGTTGGTTTATTGATTGGCGCTATCGAAAATCCGAATGCTAAACCGCGCTCGACTGCTTCATCTAAAAATGGAAGTGCGGCTTTATGAATCTCAGCATCGATTTTAAAATACTCACTAATGGTATTCCACCCTAAAATATGATCAACATGACAATGTGTAAATAGCAATTTCACAGGCTTTAGTGATTCATTTTCAATAAAATCAATAATTTCTTTCTTTTCAGATTCAATATAACAAGCTGCATCAATAATCACACACTCTCCACTTTCGTCGTATACTAAAATAGTATTAACCTGAAACGCATTAAATTCAAATATTTTTAATCTCATAGAAAAATGTTTCTTTAATTTTGCAAAGATAGAATTCAAAAGAAATAATTGTTATAATAAAATTAATATTTGTGACTTAATGAAAATAAAACATGATTTTAATTTTAGCAATGAAAATCGTGAGACTTTTATCTGTCTGAACACAAATAATTGTATTCAATATTTTGAGATGCTATAATTTTCAATACATGCAGAGGTATTAAAAATGAGTTTAATTTTGATTAGATTAATGCAATAATTTTGATAACAAAAAGCTGACCACGATATTAATTTTGTAAATAAACTTTCACAAATTATCTTTTTAGTTTTATATTTTTTTTGAAGTCAATGTTTTACGTTTTTTCAACCGTGCTATGTTAATAACATTTTAGTAAATTGCCATTTTTCTGTTGTATCTTGCCGCAAGAAACACGCCAAGTATTTAAGTTTTTATCTCACTAAATGTCAGCCATTTATCGAGAGTTTTTAATAATTTTTTAGATAATTAATAAGCATGGATAACAACCTTTTCTCCAGTACTGATAAGGGATTGGAAAAGAAAAAAGAATCGAGCTTTTATGATGAAGTTTTAGAAAGAAGAATACGTCCGGAAATACCGGTTGAGGAAGAGAATATTGTTAAGGAAAGTAAAGGAAAAGAAAAACTGGAATTAGAGGTTATAGAAGAAAAGGCTACACAACAAAAATACACACACGAAGAAGTTCTTTCCAGTGCAACAGAATATTTTAAAGGTGATGTTTTAGCGGCTAATGTGTGGATGAATAAATACGCGCTTAAAAATTCAGACGGGGAAATTTTTGAATTAACCCCTGATGATATGCACCGAAGACTTGCAAGTGAAATTTCAAGAATTGAAGACAAATATCCTAACCCACTCTCAGAAAATGAGGTATATGAATTATTGAAAGATTTTAAATATGTCATTCCACAGGGAAGCCCAATGGCCGGGATAGGCAATAATCTTCAGGTTTCATCATTATCCAATTGTTTTGTGATTGGGGGGGATACCAATTCTGACTCTTATGGTGGAATACTTAAGGTGGATCAAGAGCAGGTACAACTAATGAAACGGCGGGGTGGAGTAGGTCACGACCTTTCTCATATTCGTCCTTCCGGTAGTCCTGTTAAAAATAGCGCCTTAACATCAACAGGTATCGTTCCATTTATGGAACGCTATTCGAATTCAACTCGTGAAGTAGCTCAAGATGGCAGGCGTGGAGCATTAATGCTAAGTATTTCTATAAAGCACCCCGATGCGGAAAACTTTATAGATGCAAAAATGGAGTTGGGGAAAGTTACTGGAGCCAATGTATCGGTAAAACTTGATGATGATTTCATGAATGCCGTAATAAATAATACAAGCTATACGCAACAATATCCAATTGATTCGGATAACCCAACAATAGTTAAAGAAATTGATGCTAATAAAATATGGAGTAAAATAATCCATAATGCATGGCAATCTGCTGAACCAGGAGTACTGTTTTGGGATACCGTTATTCGGGAATCCGTTCCGGATAGTTATGCAGACCAGGGGTTTAAAACATTATCGACCAATCCTTGCGGTGAGATTCCACTGTGCCCATACGATAGTTGTCGTTTACTTGCATTGAATTTGTACAGTTATGTGGATAATCCATTTACAAAAGAAGCCAGTTTTGATGGTGATAAATTCAGCAAACATGCACATTATGCACAGCGAATAATGGATGATATTATCGATTTAGAAGTTGAAAAGATTGATGGAATATTAGCAAAGATTGATGCGGATCCTGAAGAATTTGAGACCAAAAGAATCGAACGAAATTTATGGACCAACATTCGTCAAAAAACACTGGATGGCCGACGAACCGGAATTGGAATTACTGCAGAAGGAGATATGTTAGCTGCCTTAAGTTGCCGTTATGGGACTGACGCTGCAACAAATTTTTCTACAGAAGCTCATAAAATTTTGGCCATTGAAGTTTATCGTTCATCCGTTGAACTGGCAAAGGACAGGGGTGCATTCCCAATTTTCGATATCGATAAAGAAAAAAACAATCCATTCATTCAACGTATAAAAGAAGCTGCTCCTAATGTTTATAAGAACATGGAGAAATATGGCAGAAGAAATATTGCTATGCTAACGATTGCTCCGACCGGAAGCGTTAGTATTTGTACTCAAACATCTTCAGGTATAGAGCCTGTATTTATGATTTCTTACAAACGAAGAAGAAAAGTTAATCCGAATGACAAAAACGTTACTATTAATTTTACAGATGAGGTAGGAGATACATGGGAAGAATACAATGTATTTCATCCTAAATTTACTGAATGGTTAAAAGTAAAAGAATTAGATCCTGACGAGGTAAAAAATTATTCGGAAGAGGAATTAGCTCATATTGTAAAACAGTCTCCCTATTATAAAGCCACCTCAACTGATATTGATTGGTTGAGCAAAGTAAAAATGCAGGGAGCAATTCAAAAGTGGGTTGATCATTCAATTAGTGTTACCGTAAATATTCCAAAAGAAACACCAGAGGAATTGGTGAGTGATATTTACAAGATGGCATGGAAGAGTGGCTGTAAGGGAATGACCATTTATCGTGATGGATCCAGAACAGGTGTGTTGGTAGGCAATGAACAGGAAGAGAATGAAAATGAATTTAAAGAAACCAAAGCACCTCCACGGCCAGAAATTCTTGAAGCAGAGATTGTACGATTTCAAAATAATTATGAAAAATGGATTGCGGTAATTGGTGTGCTAAATAATAAACCTTACGAAGTATTTACCGGAAAAGCAGAAGGATTCTTTATTTCCCCATCAGTAAATAAAGGACTTGTAATTAAGCACAAACTTGAAAATCAATCTGCCAGATACGATTTTCAATTTGAAGATAAAGAAGGATATAAAATAACAATAGAGGGACTTTCCCGATCTTTTAATAAAGAGTTTTGGAATTATGCAAAGCTTATTTCAGGAATCTTACGTCATGGTATGCCTATCCCTTTTGTGATTGAATTAATCGGAAATCTTACGCTTGATGATGAGTCTATAAATACATGGAAAAATGGAGTTATCAGAGCGCTGAAAAAATATATCCCTGACGGCACAACAATTTCAAAAGCCAGTTGCCCCGAGTGTGGAAATAAAGAGAGTCTCGCTTATCAAGACGGTTGTTTAACCTGCAGTTCGTGTGGTTATTCAAAATGTGGTTAGCATATTAATTCAAACTAAATTTGCCCGGGTAATTTGTCCGGGTTTTTTTGGATGAGATTATTAGAAATGTATCTTATGATAATCAAAAGTTTGACCATCCGTAAAGCTTTTGATTTTTGCTGCAATTACGGTGAAGATTTCAAGATTATTCATATTAAACCAACTGATTGCCTCTTCTTTTCCCTTGCAAGCATCTGCCAAAATAATCAATAAATTAAACTTATGTTTTTCGAGCCAGAGATAACCATTCTTTTCATTAACTATTGCAGCATCCAGGGCGGCAAATTGAGGAAATTTATTTTTTATTAACCAATGCGTAGCCTCTTCACTTCCTCTTATGGCTTGAGCCAAGGCTCCAAGTTCGGGATATCCATTACGGAGAAGCCAATGTAAAATTTTCTCGTTTCCACTAACGGATTCACCAAAGGCAATTAATATTTTGGCCGGATATTTCTCCATGCTAATACACTTCTGTTTTAATTCCTATTTGATATACGCTGGAAGCTATTTCATTTAATTTCCAAAATGGAATTTTTAGCATGTCTTTTGCAGGCGTTTCACGATCCAAAGAGTAAATCATTACCAATTTTGGCTTTATGAGTTTTAAGTGTTCAATCCACAAGCTAAGTTCTTCTTTAGTAGTATTATCAATTCTTTCTCCATTATGAAAGCCCGATAAAAAAAGCGTTTGAATAATTAAATCGCCATTAAATTGACACAATTGCTTTACTAGTTTTTCAATAGACAAACGCGCGCTTGGCAAATTTATTTTTTGAAATTGATCATTTGATCCGGCATCAAGCTTGAGAATACTATTGTCGACTTTTCGCAAAGCATTTATAATTTCGGCTTTATGAATTTGGCTTGCATTTGATAAAACTGTGGTTGAAGCGTTCGGGAAATATTGGTTTCTTAACGCAATGGTATCTTCTACAATTCCAGCAAATTCAGGATGGATCGTAGGTTCTCCATTACCGGCAAAAGTAAGATTGTCAGGAGTGATTTTGTTTGCGGTAAGATCAATAAGCTTTTCTTTAAGATCAGAATAAATCTCATCTCTTTTTGGAAGTGGTATTTTTTTTGAGTTTTTCTTCTCAGTCCACCCACATTCACAATAAATACAATTATAGGTACAACATTTATATTCGGTTGGAAGTAAATTTATCCCAAGTGACACACCTAATCTACGACTTTTAACAGGCCCAAAGATAATTTCATTAAAAAGAAATCCTGACATATTTGTTTTTTTACAAAATTAGATAATTCCTGATAAGCATTTAAATTAGTTTTATAAAAGAATTATGATTGTGAAAAATGACTTACTCATAAAAATATTACATTTGAAAATTATTAAGCATGTATACTTTAAGCCAGATAAAAGCCCCGATTAAGCAGCACCTTAAAGAATTTGAAAAAGAATTCAGGCTTGCGATGAAAAGTAAGGTTCCTTTACTTAATACCATAACCCGATATATGGTTAAAAGAAAAGGAAAACAAATGAGACCGATTTTTGTTTTTTTATCAGCAGGATTATGTGGCGAAATTTCTGAAAAATCAAAGCGTGCCGCAACGTTAATCGAACTTTTACATACTGCAACTCTTGTACATGATGACGTGGTTGATGAATCACACAAACGCCGGGGCATGTTTTCATTAAATGCATTGTGGGGAAATAAGATAGCTGTGCTGGTGGGTGACTTTTTACTTTCGAGAGGGATGCTAAAAGCAGTAGAAAATCAAGATTATGATCTGCTTCAAATAGTTTCTGATGCCGTTAAAAAAATGAGTGAAGGAGAATTACTACAAATAGAAAAAGCCCGAAAATTAGATATCAAGGAAGAGATATATTTCGAAATAATTCGAAAGAAAACGGCATCCTTAATTGCTTCTTGTTGTGCAACAGGAGCTGCATCAAGCGGTGCATCAAAAGATCAAGTTGAAAAATTCAGGGTGTTTGGTGAAAACATCGGAATCGCATTTCAAATTAGAGACGATATATTCGATTATATGAAATCATCTAATGCTGAAAAACCTAGTGGAATTGACATTAAAGAAAAAAAGATGACATTACCGCTCATCTACTTGCTCAATAAATCAAGTATTGCAGAACGAAGAAAAATAATTTATCAGATAAAAAATAAGAGTAAGAACCCTGAAATAGTTGCTGAGATAATTAATAAAGTAAAGGAAATCAATGGCTTAGCGTATGCCGATAAAATAATGAGTGAATATCGTTTAAAGTCGTTGGATTTCCTAAATGATTTCCCTGAAGGAGAATACAAGACAGCCTTGATCCGTTTGGTAAATTTTACAACGGACAGAAGTAAATAGAATTAATTCCTAAAAACTTAATTCGGGATTCTGATCTTTTTTCTACTTCTTCCACTTTATTCCACAACCAATACTTGGAATTTGATTCATGTTTATTTTTGCTCCGCTTAGCAATGCATCTAATGCATTACGAATATCTAAACCTGTCACAGGGATACCATTTTCAGGCCTTGAACCATCGAGTTGGCCGCGATAAACACATTTCAGGTTACGATCGAAAATATTAAAATCAGGAGTGCAAGCTGCGCTGTATGCTTTGGCGATAGATTGCGATTTATCGTATAAATACGTAAATGGAAAATTTAGTTCTTCTGCCCATTCCTTCATTTTTTCAGGGCTGTCTTCAGGATAATTTTCAATGTCATTTGAATTAATGGCAATGAATGAAATACCCTTCGGAATGTAATCATTAGCGATATTTATCAATTCGTGAATTATATGCTTGACAAACGGGCAATGATTACAGATGAATTTAATCATAGTCCCTTTGTCTGATTTCAGATCATTTAATGATTTATAACTATCCGTAATTGGGTCGTAAAGTGTGAAGTCCGGAGCTGTAAATCCCAATCGTATTTGTATCGTATTTCTTACTGCCATAATAGTACATTGAGTTGAATAGTCACATTAATTATTCGGAAACAAATCGAATGTTTCTCTTTAGGCCTTCTAATTTAGTACGTTTCACAGCAGAAAGTTTAAATAATATGTTAAATTTTTTATTATCTATCTC
Organism: Bacteroidota bacterium; assembly: GCA_003353955.1. Lineage (GTDB taxonomy): Bacteria > Bacteroidota > Bacteroidia > Bacteroidales. The sequence goes on from PIVJ01000048.1 coordinate 9,922, forward strand.
TTTCCAATCTGATTTTCTCATTGTCAAAAGTTCGTTGGATGGTCGAAAATCTAATAATGTTGTAGGAATAGACTTTGAATTCCAGGGGCAAACATCCTGACAAATGTCGCAACCAAAAATCCAATCCTGAAATGTGTTCTTAAATTGATCACGAATATTATTTTTATTCTCAATGGTGAGATAGGAAATACATTTTCTTGAATCTAATCGATAAGGTGCAATTAACGCATTGGTAGGACAAGCATTCAAGCATTTTGTACAGGAACCGCAATAGTCGGTAATTTCATGATCATAAAACAAATCTAAATCCAAAATAATTTCTCCAATAAAAAAAAATGAGCCTTGATCTTTGGTAATTAGGCAAGTGTTTTTTCCAATCCATCCCAGCCCACTTTTATGAGCCCATATTCGATCCAAAACCGGAGCCGAATCTACAAACATTCGTGCAATACGTTTTTCAGTTTTTTGCTCAACAAAAGTTAAGAGTTTTCCAAGCATTTCCTTGATTACAAAATGATAATCTTTTCCGTAAGCATACTTTGAGATCTTAAAATTATCTTCTTCAGGAATATTTTTCTCTGGATAATAATTTAGTAAAACAGAGATAACGGACTTTGCATTCTCAACAAGTTCTCGCGGATCGATTCGTTTCTCAAAATGGTTATTCATATATGCCATTTCAGCATGATGGTTTTGAGCTAACCATTTTTTTAAGTGCTCAGTATCTTTCGTTAATAACTCAGCCTTAGAAATTCCGCACGAATGAAATCCTAATTCTGAGGCTTTCTTTTTTATTTCTTTTGAGAGTTCTTTTCGGTTTAGCATTGAAGCTAAGTTAATCAAAAAGTTTAGACTGATCGCTGCTCTTAACTTTACCAAGATGTTGGTATGCAAGTGCTGTTACTTCTCGTCCACGTGGAGTTCGCATCAAATATCCCTCTTGGATTAAAAAGGGTTCATAAACTTCTTCGATGGTGTCGGGTTCTTCACTAACAGCAGTTGCAATTGTCGTTATACCTACCGGCCCGCCATTAAATTTCTCAATAATGGTAGATAAGATTAGATTATCCATTTCATCAAGTCCATTCTTATCTACATTCAGTGCTGAGAGGGCATAGAGTGAAATAGCCAAATCGATATTCCCACTTCCTTTAATTTGAGCAAAATCCCTGACACGTCTTAATAAAAGATTGGCTATTCTGGGAGTACCTCTGCTACGGCGTGCGATTTCAGTTGCGGCATCCTGGCTAATTTCAACTTTTAATATTTCAGAAGATCGAATAATAATTTTATGAAGGATATTTGATTCGTAGTATGAAAGACGGGAATTTATGCCAAATCTGGATCTTAAAGGAGCAGTGAGTAATCCCGATCGGGTTGTGGCACCAATAAGTGTAAATGGATTTAGGATGATTTGAACACTTCTGGCATTTGGTCCGGATTCAATCATTATATCGATTTTGTAATCTTCCATCGCAGAATATAAATATTCCTCAATCACGGGGCTCAATCGATGAATTTCATCAATGAATAAAACATCATTTTCTTCTAAATTTGTCAGTAATCCTGCAAGGTCACCCGGCTTATCCAATACCGGCCCGGATGATATTTTTAAACCAACACTAAGCTCATTAGAAATGATGTGCGATAGTGTCGTTTTCCCCAATCCGGGAGGTCCATGAAGCAAGACATGATCCAAGGCCTCGCCACGCTGTTTAGCTGCTTCAACAAATATTTTAAGGTTCTCAACTACTTTAAATTGCCCAAAAAAATCTGTAAAATCAGCAGGTCGTAACACCTTCTCAATTTCTTTATCCGATTGACTTAAATGCGCCGTGTTTGGATCTAGGTTTTCGTTCATTGGTGACCTAATAATGTTCAAGACAAAAGTAGCAAATAACTTCAAATTACATTCTTAACAATTAGATTTATTATAAACCATTGAAAAAGAAATATTAATTGATTAAATTAGCAAGAGTGTAATTTAAGAAATCGGATTATGAAATAGTCATGAGTAATTAATTTCATAACAAAAAAATGATTATTTTGTGACATATTCATATATGACCACGTTTAATAAAAAATTAAAATTAGACACATAATAACACCCATGTTTTTTATTAGGCGACACATAAGGGAATAGCTTGTTCCGCTTTTGTAGGAGTTAAAGAATGAATGGTGAATAAACAACAAATTATAAAATTATAAACAGATGAAAGAAATTATTGTTGCCATCGATTTTTCTACCTGTTCAATGCATGCATTGAACTATGCAGTCATGTTATCGAATGTGACAAAAGCAAATATTAAAATGATATGGGTAGATAATAACTCCTCACCTGATGCTCTTTTTACTACCACTGAGAAAGAGGTAAGACAGGAGAAGAAAAAATATTTTGAGGAAATAATTAAAAGACATGAAGGTCAGTTAACAACTGCCCAGATGAGTTATAAACTTCGAAAAGGAAAAGTATTTAATGAAATTGCGACACAGGCTAAAGCAGATAATGCTTCTTTAATTGTAAGTGGCACCCATGGTGTAAGTGGGTTTGAGGAGTATTGGATTGGAAGTAATACCTATCGAATTGTAACGAATGCACCCTGTCCGGTAATTACAATACGACAAGATTTTGAATATGGTAAAAACATCGAAAAAATTATTTTTCCTATCGACAGTACTCCTGATTCTATGCAAAAACTGGAGTGTGTGACTATACTTGCAAGTTTATTTAAGTCTCAAATAAATATCTTGGCAATTTATCCGAAATCCATAAATGTACTAAAGAGAAAAGTTGAATCAAATACCAAAAAAGCTGTACAATATCTTGAAGAACAAAAAGTTACCTTTTCAGTTGAATCTATTGTGTCGGATGATATAACAAGGACAATTATTAACTATGCACAGAAGCAAAATGCAGATTTGATTGCAACTATGACTGAACAAGGTGTGACAAAAGCAAATGTTTTTCTGGGACCAAATGCACAGCAGTTAGTTAATAATTCATCAATTCCCTTGTTAAATATCAGATCAAAACTAAGTGCAACCAATAAGTGCAACGGTTAACACAAATATCGGAAAGCTAGTTTTCCGATATTTGAAAAAAACTGATTGCCGATGAATTATCAACAATTAACTGACTTTCAAAAATACCAAATTGAGAGTTATTTAAAAGCAAAATATTTACTTTCTCTAATAGCAAAAGAGATCGGTGTTAACAAAAGCACTATAAGCAGGGAATTAAGTCGAAATAGTAAAAAGCGGGTTTATCGTGCTCATTATGCGCAAACTATTAGTGATGAACGAAGAAAAGAAGCTTATAAGCACAGTGTATTTGATATCAATATGAAGAATTATATAGACAAAGTCCTTATACAAAAGCAATGATCCCCGGAACAAATAAAAGGGAGGTGTGATTTAAATAGTATATCGATGGTAAGCGTAGAACGTATATATCAATACATTTATGGAGATCAGAAAAAAGGGGGTGAATTATATATACACTTAAGGACAGCCCGCAGATGGCGTAGAAAACGGCTTAACAGAAAACATCAAAGGGGACAAATACCTAATCGGGTGATGATAGGGGAGCGACCAGAGGTTGTACAAACAAAAGCACGTTTTGGAGATTGGGAGGTCGATACTATTATCGGTAAAAACCATCAAACAGCTATTCTTACAGCAACTGAGCGTAAAAGCCAGTTTGAACTCATGGCCAAAACTGATGGCACAAAAGCTGATTCTATTAAAAAAGAGATGATCAATCTACTTGCCCCATTTAAAGAGCTAGTTAAGACCATTACTTCGGATAATGGAAAAGAGTTTGCTCAACATCAAAAAATTGCTGAAAGATTACAAAGCAATTTCTATTTTGCTGATCCCCATTCTCCCTGGCAAAAAGGTTTAAACGAATATAACAATAAATTAATAAGGCAATACCTATCTAAAAAAACAGACTTTAATCTTATCAGTAACAAATCTATTGATATGATTATCACTAAACTAAACAATAGACCCAGAAGATTATTGGGATACAAAACTTCCAATGAAGTTTTTTTAACTATTTTTAATCATTCTGTTGCACTTAATACTTGAATCTTGCAAACTAAAAATATCAGAATGAAATCGGTAAAATATTTTTTAATAATTATCTTCCTAATTAGCGGGGCTACATTGTTTTCTCAAAGATTTTTTGTGAATAAAAACGTAAAGATATATAAAGATCCTCGGGTGGACAGTTTATTGCTATTGCATAGAAAGTTGAATGAATTTAATCTTTTTCACGAGGAACATGATGGTTTGGATGGTTATCGGGTCGAACTGTTTTTTGAATCTGGAAATAACTCCAAATCCAAAACTATGGCGGTAAAGAATGAGTTTTTAAGACGGTACTCAAATGTAGAAGCTTATGTAACTTATGGAAGCCCATATTATCGACTCAAGGTTGGTGATTTTAGATCTAAGCTTGATGCTGAAAATTTTCTTCAACGAATTAAAAGACGTTATCCTGCAGCCTATGTTGTTTCAACAAAAATTAGGTTTCCTAAGATTGACTAATTTCGGTTAATCGCATTCAAATCCTCAAAAGCTTTTTCAAGTCGTTCAATAACCGCTTCTTCACCTGCACGTAACCATTTTCGGGGATCATAATATTTTTTATTGGGTTTATCTTCCCCATCAGGATTACCAATTTGAGCCTGTAAATAACTATGATTTTTTTCGATATAGCCTCTTATACCCTGCCAAAAAGCCCATTGGGTATCCGTATCGATATTCATTTTAACAACACCATAAGAAATAGCTTCTCTAATCTTATCTTTCGGGCTTCCGGATCCGCCATGAAAAACAAAGCTTACCGGATTTAAGCCAGTATTAAATTTCTTTTGTATGAATTTTTGTGAGTTATCTAAAATAATAGGTTCAAGATTTACATTTCCCGGTTTATATACACCATGTACATTACCAAACGCGGCTGCAATTGTGAAGCGATCACTTATTTTACTCAATTGTTCATAAGCATAAGCTACTTCTGAGGGCTGGGTATATAAACGTGAGCTGTCTACATCCGTATTATCAACACCATCTTCTTCTCCACCTGTAATGCCTAATTCAATTTCCAGAGCCATCCCGATTTTACTCATCCGACTAAGGTATTGCTTACAAATGGCTATATTCTCTTCAAGCGGCTCTTCCGAAAGATCGAGCATATGAGAGCTGAACAATGGTTTTCCATATTGTTGATAATGTTTTTCGCCTGCATCCATCAATCCATCAATCCAGGGAAGTAATTTCTTGGAAGCATGATCGGTATGGATAATGACAGGAATACCGTATAATTCAGCAACTTCGTGGATGTGAAGCGCTCCGGAAATACTTCCCTTTATACCGGCCAACCCATCCTTATTATTTGCTCCTTTGCCGGCATAAAAACTTCCTCCTCCACTTGAAAACTGAACGATTACCGGAGAGTTAACATTTTTTGCAGCTTCAAGTACAGCATTGATTGAATTAGTTCCTACTACATTTACAGCTGGTATGGCAAATTGATTTTCTTTTGCAATTCTAAATATTTCCTGAATATCTTTACCTGATGCAATACCAGATGAAACTTTATCTAAAACTTTTTCTGACATAATATTTGTTTATTTAAATTTAATATTCTAACGACCAATATGCATTGATACAGCCACTAATTCTTGTATCCGAAACAATGAATATCAATATGTATTAATTTTATTGAGACAAACTGAACGAAAGTTTTATCCCTATTCTGTTTTTGTATATACAAATTTATTCTCACCCTGTATCAAACTTAATTCGGTTTGTTGTTCATTCAGCGTGAAGGTGTATTCGTGATTTCCATGACCACCTTCAGCTGCTTCATGTTTTAGGATAAATTTATCTTCAGCGATTTCATACACTCCACAAGAATCCCACCATCTTGTGAATAACTCCAGGCATTATCTGCTTTAATCTCCAGAACAGCATTTATGTTCTCATATTTTGTATTCTTCCATTTACCAATTAATGGGCTTTGAAGATTGCAATGAAGGCTGTAGATAAAATTGTTCGATTTATGCTAATTTAGGTTTTTGTTTAAAAACAAATGTTAAAGATAGTGGTTTTTTGCACCCCATAATATCTAATC
>PIVJ01000586.1 GCA_003353955.1 Bacteroidota bacterium
ATTTAGTACCTATAGCAACAGGTTGCTATGGTAACCATTCTTGCCAAAATGTCAGGTATTTAAGTGCTGAAATCCATTATATGTTTACGTAGGATGACTGTCCTCAGCAGTTGGGCTGAGCCAGTGAGGGCGTAAAAAGAAATAGATTGAAACTGGGGAGAGCTAACTAACAGTTGGGAAGAGGAATGCTTTTGAAAGTCGCAAGGAAAGCCAAATTATATTGATCTTCTCAAGGTCAACTGACAATTTATTTTTCAAACTAAATACTGTTTGGCAGTGCACTAAATTGGATCTGAAGAGGGAGCGCCCTATATATAACACACAAACAAAAGTAAAAATAAAGGAGATGTGACGGGCACTGAACACGCGACATTGGGATTGAACGGCGAACGCTCTACTGACTGAGCTACTCGTGATGAACTTGTTATATATAATTCTGGTATTAACCTGTAATGAGATGAACAGCGCGATTTTCATAAAGAGCACCAGTAGGCCTGCCTAACATTGAGATATAAGAAGCCACATGATATTCGGCATGGTGAATAGGTGGCCTGTTCATGCTGTAGTCACTTTTAATTTTAAACTGCCCTTTCAAGTTGCCATCTGCTTTTGGCTCGGCATATCATTTGTGTAGACTAGGAGATCAACATGGCAAATATATTACCGACTTGAGTAGATAATGCGGACGGGGCAACCCCTCTCAAAAACTCAGTGTAGTAGAGCCCCCTCGAACTTCAACAAGCAAAAATACCGTGTATTGGAGCGCCATCTGTCGACAGACAGTGGACCTGATATCGTCCACATCGCCAAAGCCATTTCCCAAGCGCGACTCAATTTAGTATTATGTATCATTTATCAGTTTCTGCATGGTTCCAGCTAAAATAATGCAAACTGAAACTAATAAGAAATATTCAAT
>PIVJ01000587.1 GCA_003353955.1 Bacteroidota bacterium
CCCATGGGCGTAATGACTATGAAAGAACTATGCGAATACTCTTCGCTCATGAGAAAACAGCGAGCTGCGGTGCATAGACGTAAGTTCGCCCACGAAGGCAGGTGCAGTGGACTAACTGATAACGAATACACTCGTATTAAACACAGTCAGAAATCTAGCTTCCCAAAAGTTAGAAAGTTCACTCACCACGCTATGTGGCGTGAAACAAGCAAAGAATACTCAGTCGAACAATTAAAACTAATAAAAAAATGTACTATCTAACAATACTAGACTACGCTAACGGCAGTGTCGACCAATATGACTTAGAAGATTATAACGAAGAAGAAGAATTAGCTACGTGGGAAACAGAAAACTTTGAAAATTTTATAGTAAGCGAAGGTTATAGACTAGACGAAGTGAACTGGATGTCTCATGCTGATAACACAATACACTACTTTTAATATGACTAAATCAGGTTTAATAATAATGAGTGAGTTAGAACGAAATGTTCTACAAGTAGCTCTTGACCATATGGAAGAGCATCTTACTGCTATATCTAGCGAAACAGATGTAACAGGTAGGTTAAAAGCTTGCAAAAACTTACAAAAAGCAATAAAATGAATAAGATAAAAAACACAGAGTTTGACAACTTCACCGATGGCTTATACGATTTGATATTTGAAGAAACAGCTAAGTACATAAGTGATTGTATTGGCAGTGAAGACTGGGGCGAAGAACTACATAATGCACATGGTATAACTATGTGGAACGCAGTAGCTAAAATAGCAACAGATATGGGATTAAAAAAACAATTTGAATATGAGTAAAATGAAAGAAATAGAGCAAGTGGCAGAATTTATGGCTACAACAGCTCAAGAAACACTAATGCAAAATGCAGAGTGGGCTATTGATGGTACATCGCTAGATAAACTAAG
>PIVJ01000588.1 GCA_003353955.1 Bacteroidota bacterium
TATAGCTGATGGAGATTATTCTAATGCTTTAGGAGATAACTCAATCGCCAATGGAACAGCTAGTATTGCCGTAGGAACAAATGCTCAGACTGATGGAAATAATTCTATTTCAGTAGGTTCTGGCACATTTTCAATTGGAAATGGCTCTATAGCTATGGGGCTTAATTCAATCGCAACAGGAGATGGTTCTGTAGCAATGGGGGATGACGTGAATGCTGATGGAAGCCGTTCAGTAGCAATGGGAAATGGCACAACAGCAAGTGGTGGTTCATCTTTTGCAGTAGGACTTAATACAGTTGCTTCTGGTGATGCGTCTGTGGCTTTAGGACAAGGCACACAGGCAAATGACGATAACGCAACCGCAATAGGTCTTGATACTACTGCAGATGCTCCAGGCGCATTTTCCCTTGGAACTCAAACAAACGCACGAGGAACTAATTCTTTAGCAGGAGGTGATGGCTCTCTTTCTGACGGTCTTGCTGCTTTTTCTTTTGGAGGTCAGACACAGGCTCAAGCCGATTTTTCAGTAGCAATGGGACTTTCAACATTAGCAACAGGAGATAACTCTACAGCAATGGGAAAATCTACCCAAGCAAGTGGAACTCTTTCTACAGCAATGGGAGATGGCACAACAGCAAGTGGAGATACTTCAACAGCAATAGGAGGTAACACAGAAGCAAGTGGAGATAGGTCTGTAGCCATGGGACAAAACACAATTGCAAGTGGTAATCAATCTTTTGCAATGGGAGCAACCACAGAAGCAAGTGGAGATAACTCTACCGCAATGGGACAAGGCACAATTGCAAGTGGAGGTAAGTCTTTTGCAATAGGAGATGGCGCAGAAGCAAGTGGAAATGCCTCTATAGCGATTGGAGTTAATTCAGAAGCAAGTGGTAGTCAATCTTTAGCAACAG